>NZ_JBFUHK010000030.1:0-50740 GCF_056402435.1 Rahnella sp. P4_A8
GTGAAAGGGGAAGGAGCCGAACGAAATCAAAAACGGCTATCGCGGCCGTGTTCAGAGTCTAAATCCTGCGCCGGTCCGGTGGAAATAATCCCGTAAGGATTGATGGTCGCGTGGCTGCGGAAATAGTGATTACGGATGTGCGCGAAATTCACCGTGTCGCGAATCCCCGGCATCTGGTAGATATCACGCAGGAAACCGTACAGATTCGGGTAGTCGCTGATGCGGTAGCGATCGCATTTAAAGTGTGTGACGTAGACGGGATCAAAACGCACCAGCGTGGTCCACAAACGCAGATCCGCCTCGGTCAGCTGATTGCCGGTCAGATAGCGATGTTTGCCCAGTAATTCCTCGGCACGTTCCAGTGCCGCAAAAACACCGTCAACCGCTTCATCGTAGGCTTCCTGAGATGTCGCAAAACCCGCCTTATACACCCCATTATTGATTTGCGGATACACCCACTCATTAATCTCATCAATCTCTGAACGCAACGCCTCGGGATAATAATCCCCGGCTTTGGCACCCACGGCATCAAACGCGCTGTTGAACATGCGGATGATATCGGCGGATTCATTGCTGACGATGGTCTGCTGCTTTTTATCCCACAGGATTGGCACGGTGACGCGGCCGGTGTAATCGTTCTGCGCGCGCAGATAGATTTCATAAGCGTAATTCAGATGATACAAATCGTCGCCCGTCGCAGCCGGGAAATCGGTGCCGAACGTCCAGCCGTGTTCCAGCATCAGCGGGTGCACGACAGACACCGGGATAATGTCTTCCAGCCCTTTCAGCGTACGCATCAGTAAGGTGCGGTGCGCCCACGGGCAGGCCAGCGAAACATACAGATGATAACGGTCGCGTTCTGCGGTAAAGCCGCCAACGCCGTGTTCGCCCGGCGTCCCATCACGCGTTATCCAGTTACGAAACTGCGCTGCTGAACGTTTGAAATGACCGCCGGTCGACTTGGTGTCGTACCAGGTGTCCTGCCAAACGCCATTCACTAGTTGTCCCATTTTTCCTCCTTCCCCCTCATCCTCCGAGCCGCCTTGATGCAACCCGAATGATTTAGGGGAGATTTACAGATAAGTAATAAAAAAGGGCGAGGTGATAAATCACATCGCCCTGCAGGTCTGACTTATTGTCTTATTTAATTATAGCGTGGTTGCTGCTCCCTGGTGCCGGGGCAATTACCAGTTTTTCTTGATCAGGCGGTCGATGCTGAATGCGCCAGGGCCGGAAGCAAACAGGACGAAGAATCCACCCGCGATAGACAGGTTTTTCATGAACATCATCTGGTTCACGCCCTGTGCAAAATCAGTGTGGAAGATCAGCGCCGTCAGGATAGTGAAGATGGCGGTGATCAGCGCGGTGGTACGGGTAAAGAAGCCGAACAAGATTGCCAGACCGCCGCCAAACTCTAACAAGATAGTCAGTGGCAGGAAGAAGCTTGGCACGCCCATGGAAGCCATGTAACCCGCAGTCGCGGTGTAACCGTTAATTTTGCCCCAACCTGCAACAATAAACAGAATAGGCATCAGAATACGTGCAACCAGTAAAGCTGTGTCGTGTAACTTGTTCATCTTCGACTCCGAAAGTGGTGCGCCCAAATTGAGCTAAAAGTGTTACCGGTCCGGTCGGAAAATATTTCCTGCCGTTACCGCATCAGTTGATGACGAGATAATAAGTCGGATGAATAAGTTATGTTAGCAAGTAAATCTGTCTGAATGGTTCAAATAAATTGAACAGCCACCGTATTGTTATTCAAAAAGAAAAGGGCTGATTGTTTTCAATCAGCCCTTTTTGCAGGATGGGTATCACGCTATTTGTTGCCGATGGTCTTGCGAAACAGACGTACCGTTCCCCAGATACCGAAAGCGCGCCGGGACCAGCGAACCACTGCACTGGGATGACGGATACCGTAAACAGCCAGCAGGCTTGAGCCTACGACCAGATATTTACGCATATCCACCAGTTTTATCCAGTAGTGATCCACTTTCGCGGTGGCATCCAGCCAGTCAGAACCGGCCTGAGAAAGCTCGCCGCGCTGACGCTCAATTTTGCGCAGCAACCTGACTTTTTCGATAGCACGGTTCGGAATGCTCATAGCTCGTCATCCTTTTCCAGCAGAGCGCGATCGACGTCCAGTTGCTTACGGGTGAGGCTAAGCAGTGTTGATCGTTTGGCTTTCGCCAGTGTCATCGCGCCAAGGATCACTGCCAGAAGCAGCAACACGCCGGTCGTTGTTGCTATCGCCGTAAGACGATAGGCCGGGTCAATGGCCCAGAATAAAACAACCAGCAAACTCATAAGACCAAAGGCAGTAAAGATCAGGGTAATACCGGCCATAAGCAGTAATTGGAAAATATTGGCCTTTTCCTCTTCCAGCYCAACCACAGCCAGCCGGACACGCGTTTCCACAATGCTCACCACCACGGTGGCAATGCGGGAAACGATGTCAAACAGGCCCTTACCCGGCCCTTGTGGCGAAGGTTTGATCGATTCAGCCATAATCAGCGGCGGGCTAACAGAACGCCAATCACAACACCGACCGCGGCACCAATACCGACGCCCGTCCAGGGTTTTTCATGCACGTAATCGTCAGCTTTACCGGCGATTTCTTTGGTCTGATAGGCAATCTTGTCACCTGTATCACTCAGACGCTCGCGGGTATCTTTGAGCAGGGATTCTGCTTTACCACGCAGTTTATCGAGTTCAGCTTTCGGCTTATCGGTAGAGGTCTGGAGAACTTCTTCCAGAGTATCCGCCAATGACTTGAGTTCAGCGCGCAGTTGTTCTGATGTATTACTAGCCATGTGTAAGTCACTCCATACGTTAACTGATTCGAACTTTTAACATAGCGGATATTCGGGTTATCGCAAATGCGAATTGTCTGTTTCAAAAGGCAAGATCGTTGTAAACCCGCTATGGCGTGAGGCAAAATCTGTCAGTCTGAAAAGCGATTAATGGCCTTCAGCCTCTTTCAGTTCAGACTTCGCTTCTTCCAGTTTTTGCTGTTTCTTGATGATTTTTTCGTGGTCGCCTTTAGCCTGAACCTCTTTCAACTCTTGCTCACGTTCGGCAACTTTTTCACGTTTCTCTTCAACACGTTTCTGATTTTCTGCTTTCAGACCTGCATCGGTACAGTGCGCTTTATTTTCACGTAACGCTTTCTCCAGACCGTCAACGCGGTTCTGGTTTTTATGCGCCCGGGCTTCGTCGATTTGTTTCTGGATTTCCTGTTGCTTAGTCACGCAACTTTCCGGCTGAGGTGCGGCAAAAGCGGCAGTGGTAAACAGCAATGCAGGAACAAGAGTGAGGGCAGATAAAGTGATTTTCATCATCGGTTTTCCTTTTGACGTTTAAGCGAATGTGCACTTAATTCCATTTGTTGATGAGTTTTATGAATGCTAGCGTCTAAATTATATTACCGCTGAATATGTGGTGATATGAGACAAATCCTGCGCATGGTCTTATCCGAACTTAAGACGCTCACGATCCAGTTTCGACCCCCAGGTCGTGGCATGTTGAGGTTCGTAGTACTGGATAACGAATCCGGCAGGCAAAATGTCCTGCAATACGGTCTCCGCCAGTTTGCGTTGTGAGGCGGTGTCGAGTTGTACCACCAAAGCATCATTGAGCGGCGTAATGCTTTTGATGTGAATACCGCGCTGGCTCAGCCCCTGATAGACATAAAAACCATCGGGTAACGCGACGCCCGCTCTGGCAGGACGGATTTGCAGCGCACTGGTCGGTGCCGGAAGACGGGATACCGCCAGCCCGATCATAGTCGCCGCCGCCAGCAGCATGAGCAGCAGAGGCCAGATAAATGAACGTTTGAGTAATCTTCGGTTCATTATGCATTCTTGCCTTTATTTTGACGGTCAGCGTGTTTTTTGCGCCACAGCACCACAATCGAACCGATCAGGCCGCCGACCAGCAGCAAAACAGGGAGCAGCATCAGGCAGTTCATCACCTGATCTTCATATTTCAGGAACAGCGGGGTTTTACCGAGAAAATACCCCAGCGAGGTCAGGATCAGGATCCACAACAATCCGCTCACCCAGTTGAAAAACTGGAAACGGCTATTGTTCAGGCCTGAAAGTCCGGCAATTGTTGGCAGCAGGGTGCGGACAAAGGCCAGAAAACGGCCGACTAACAAGGCGGAAAGACCGTGCTTATGGAAAAGCGCGTGTGCACGTTCATGATAATGCACGGGTAAATGCGCCAGCCAGCTTTGTACTATCCGGGTGTTGCCCAGCCATTTTCCCTGGGCGTAACTCAGCCAGCAACCGAGGCTGGCTGCGGTGGTCAGCAGGAAAATGGTTAAAGGGAAATTCATGGCATCTTTGGCGATCAAAACGCCAACAAGGATCAGCAGGCTGTCGCCCGGCAAAAAAGCCGCAGGCAACAAACCGTTTTCCAGAAAAATAATCATGAATAAAATCAGATACAACGCCCAGACTAATTGGGGATTAGCCAGGGTTTTATAATCTTGTTGCCAGAGGGCATCGATAAGCGAACTGATAATTTCCATCGGTGTTGTAAAACTCCATCATTTTCAGTGGGTCAGCGAAAGACATCAGCGGAGAATTTGTCTCGACGCTGCCTGTTTTGCTGATAAGGTCGCCTCTTCCCTGGCGGGCTTTCTGGTCATGAGTTTTTCGGGGATTTACGCGTCTCCGGGCCTGTTTCACTCGGCATGGACGGGTAAAAAAAGTGGTCTAACTGTAACAAAATAACAATAACTCAGACAGGTAAATATAGCGCGTTGAGACTGATCATTTAAGTCTGAAGCACGTTATGGAAAAGGGTTTTACATTGGCTGACACTACTCGACAGTGCCTGACAGGATTGGCGGGGGCAAAGCAGAGGCACGAAAAAGGCAGGTTGGGAGAATAAACCTGCCTTAAGGGGAATTTATTTAGAATTGAGTACCGGCGGGTCGAGATGAACTACCGGGTTTTCTGAATAAAGATAACGGTCTACGTTAAACTCGAAATCATCGCTGGTCGCGCGGAAAAGCATTTGTTTGGTGTTTTCCAGATGCTGCCACATTGCCAGTTTGGCGGCGTGGGGATCACGGCGGATCAGCGCTTTTAAAATCAGATCGTGTTCTTCACACCAGCTCTCAATGGACTTCTCATCAATGTGCTCATGCAGTTTGCGCCAGTAAGGGTTATGCAAGCGCTGGCTCCACATCTTCTCAACGATGGTCGCCAGCGCACTGTTTTGCGTGGCCTGTGCGACCTGCACATGGAATTTTAAATCCCATTCTGAATCGCGGAAGCGGTCTTCCTGGCGGGCATGCTCCTGAATTTCCATCAGACGCATGATGTCCTGCTTGGTGACTTGTGTGGCGGCGAATTCAGCGATGTTACTTTCAATCAGCTGACGTGCCTGTAACAGCTCAAACGGACCGGCAGTGCCAAACTCGCTGCCACAATCGGGCACAACAAGGTGGCGCTGCTGATTTGACATCACATGAATTCCCGACCCTTTACGGACTTCCACATAACCTTCAACTTCCAGCATGATAATCGCTTCACGCACGACCGTGCGACTGACATCCATTTCATCTGAAATCAGACGTTCAGCGGGCAGCTTTTCGCCAACCGGATACAAGCCTGTTTCGATGCGTTCCTTGAGCGTGGCAGCCAGTTGTTGATATAGGCGTCTGGTGTCTGTGGATTCCATATGAGTGCTCTTTAAAGTAGTGAAACCTGTAAGAAATGAGTGTCGGACAGACCTGTGAACTTATTATACAAGTGCCAGTATACGTTTTACGAAAGTTTGATGCACCGTGCATCGGACAGAAAGGCATGGGAGAAATGTCAGAAAAATGCAAAGCCCGGTAAAGAGAGTTACCGGGCTGACGAACAGACGTTTAGGCTTTTGCGGTTTTCAGCGGAGCCGGGACAGGTTCTACTGCAGAACGGTTCTGCAGGACTGTCCAGATAATGATGGCGCCGAGCAGATCGAACACGGCAAGGGCGGCGAACAGCGGGCTGAAACCGATGGTATCGGCCAGCGCCCCGACCACCAGTGCAAACATGGTACTTGCCATCCAGGCCGCCATACCGGTCAGACCGTTGGCGGTAGCCACTTCGTTACGACCGAACACATCAGATGACAGAGTGATCAGCGCTCCGGACAGTGACTGGTGAGCAAAACCACCGACACATAACAAAGCAATAGCGGCGTAAGGGCTGGTGAACAAACCGATCATGCCAGGGCCAATCATCAGAACCGCCCCCATGGTGACAACCATTTTACGGGAAACGATCAGATTAACTTTGAAGTACTTCTGGAATAACGGTGGCAGATAGCCGCCCAGGATACAGCCGAGGTCGGCAAACAGCATCGGCATCCAGGCAAACATCGCGATTTCTTTCAGATTGAAACCATATACTTTGAACATGAACAGCGGGATCCAGGCGTTGAATGTTCCCCAGGCGGGTTCAGCCAGGAAACGTGGCAGCGCGATGCCCCAGAACTGACGGTTACGCAGGATCTGCCAGGCAGACATTTTCTTGCCGTTGTTGGTCTGATGCTGTGCTTCCTGACCTTCCAGAATGTAGGTGCGTTCTTCAGCGCTGAGTTTCTTCTGATCTTTAGGGTGCTTATAGAACACCAGCCAGCTCAGTGCCCAGATCAGGCTCAGTACGCCGGTAATGATGAAGGCCAGTTGCCAGCTATGCATCACGATGCACCAGACGACCAGCGGCGGCGCAATCATGCCGCCAATAGATGAACCCACGTTGAAGTAACCGACGGCAATAGAACGTTCTTTTGCCGGGAACCATTCGCTGCTGGCTTTGAGGCCGGCAGGGATCATGGCCGCTTCTGCCATACCGACTGCACCGCGGGCGATGGCCAGGCCACCCCAGCTACTTGCCAGCGCCGTCGCCATACAGAAGATGGCCCACATAATAGCGAACATCGCGTAACCGACTTTGGTGCCCATGACGTCGAGAACGTAACCGGCGACCGGCTGCATCAGGGTGTAGCAGGCGGAATAGGCGGCGATAATATAGGAATATTGCTGTGTGGTGATGTTTAACTGGCTCATCAGCGTTGGCGCTGCAGCCGCAATGGCGTTACGTGTCAAATAACCTAATACAGTGCCGCAGGTGACGAGTGCGATCATGTACCAGCGTAACCCTTTAATCTTACCCATTTAACTCTCTCCCAGTAAATAATCCGGCGATGACAACATCAGGCTGTCAGGGCGTATTTCGCACCACCTGAACAAGCGTGGGGGTTCTGGCTTTCCTTAAAGTGTTTTCGGGAACGTTGCCGCCAGATGATTTCACTGGGAGCTGCCCGTGTTATTACGCACTGCGTTATTGTTATCTGTGCGTAAGGGTCCGATGAACGTCCTGAACACCAGAATTACTGCTTCGCCATGGGGCTGACTGCACCCGGGAAGTGTTTTGCCCGGACAACAGCGAAAGGACGTGGCAGGTAATCTCTGACGCTCTTGTCCGGGCGATGCAAAGATAACTTGTCATACAGATTTAAAATTTGAATGACATCACAAAACCACATTTATATTGTGTGGTTACTTAACTTTTTTAACTTCACGGTTATTTACTTGATTTTACAATGAAAACTGTATTTTGATTGATCAGGTTCACACTTTTCTGTCAATGCTTAACAATGACAGCCTGAAAAATGAAACGTAATTGGTGTGACAACTTTACGAAATGATCACATTTATCGTGAGCAGTTAATGAACACTGTTATCTGGTAAAAATTGACCGATGCAGGCCGCCTGAAGGGCAAATGGATTACATAAGCCCTGCTGGCGTGGGAAGAGGATAATGAGGCCGAAGCCCGGTTGAATGTCCGCAAGCCGGCGCGCACTTTTTAGGTTTTGTCACATTTGGTACGAAATAACTTGTCATACAGATTTAAAGTTTGAGTGACATCACAAAATGACACTCTAATTGTGAGGATAATAAGCACCAGCAGCTGATGACGCTAAAGTCATTATTTTACAGAGAATTAGTTTGTTTTTTTGGAATGAAATCAGTCATTTTAATGGCTTTGGTGCATTAAAAAGTACTGGACGATAGCTTAAATTGGTGTGATAACTTCGCACCATTGAGTGACAACTCTACAGAATTCATGATGAGGAACCTAAGATGGCGCAGTTTTTAACGGAAGACTTCCTTCTCGACACAGAATTCGCACGTCGCCTGTATCACGACTACGCGAAAGATGAGCCAATTTTTGACTACCACTGCCATTTGCCACCTGAGCTGATTGCGCAGGACTATAAATTCAAAAACCTGTATGACATTTGGCTGAAAGGCGATCACTACAAATGGCGCGCGATGCGTACCAACGGTGTCCCTGAGCGGATGTGTACCGGCGATGCCAGCGACCGCGAAAAATTTGACGCCTGGGCTGCAACGGTTCCCCACACGATCGGTAACCCGCTGTACCACTGGACGCACCTTGAKCTGCGCCGTCCGTTTGGCATCACCGGTAAACTGCTTTCCCCGTCTACCGCTGGCGAAATCTGGGAGCGCGGTAATGAATTGCTGGCGCAGGATGCATTCTCTGCCCGCGGCATCATGAAACAGATGAACGTGAAAATGGTCGGCACCACCGATGACCCGATTGATTCTCTGGAACATCATAAAGCGGTGGCACAAGACTCCGGCTTTGATGTCAAAGTGCTGCCAAGCTGGCGCCCGGATAAAGCCTTCAACATTGAAGCGGCAACCTTCGTCGATTACATGAAGAAACTCGAAGCCGCGGCGGATGTCTCCATTACCCGTTTCAGCGATCTGCGTGATGCCCTGAAAAAACGTATGGATCACTTTGCGGCGCACGGCTGCAAAGTGTCAGACCACGCGCTGGATGTAGTGGTTTACGGCGAAGCGGATGATGCGACTCTGGACGGCATTCTGTCCCGTCGTCTGAGCGGTGAAACGCCAACTGCGCAAGAAATTGCTCAGTTTAAAACCGGCGTTCTGCTGTATCTGGCTTCTGAATATCAACGTCGTGAATGGGTACAGCAGTATCACATTGGCGCGCTGCGTAATAACAACACCCGTATGTTCCAGCTGATTGGCGCAGACGTTGGTTTCGACTCCATTAACGACCAGCCACTGGCCGAGCCGCTGTCCAAATTGCTGGGCGCGCAAGGTCTGGCCGGTGGCCTGCCAAAAACCATTCTGTACTGCCTGAACCCGCGTGATAACGAAGTGATCGGCACCATGGTCGGTAACTTCCAGGGTGAAGGGATGCCGGGCAAAATGCAGTTTGGTTCCGGCTGGTGGTTTAACGACCAGAAAGACGGCATGCAACGTCAGATGACACAGCTCGCCAACCTCGGCTTACTCAGCCGTTTCGTCGGCATGCTGACTGACAGCCGCAGTTTCCTGTCCTATACGCGTCATGAATATTTCCGTCGCATTCTGTGCCAGATGATTGGTCGCTGGGTGGAAGAGGGCGAAGCACCGGCAGACATCGAACTGCTGGGCAGCATGGTGAAAAACATCTGCTTCGATAACGCGAAACAGTATTTCCAGATTGAACTGAACTGATCGGCTTGAACTGAGTAGCACGACGGAGCGCAGGTTCCTGCGCTCCTGAAATAAACATTGAAATAACAAACAACTATCCCAACAGATAACGACGGCCATAGGGCAATTTTCCCGCCCTCAAAGACCGGAGTCTGAGCAAATTAAGGTGAATGTGAGATGCAAAGGTTAAATCGCCGTGACTTCCCTGGCCGTCAACATCCGGACAAAATTATTCAATTCGGTGAAGGTAATTTCCTGCGGGCGTTTGTCGACTGGCAAATCGACCTGCTGAATGAACATACCGATCTGGATGCCGGGATCGTGGTTGTTCGTCCGATTGACACTGACTTTCCGCCTTCACTCAGCACGCAGGATGGTCTGTACACCACCATCATCAGCGGTCTGAACGAGCAGGGGGAAACGGTGCGTGATACCCGGATCATCCGCTCCGTTAACCGCGAAATTAATATCTATCACCAGTTTGATGAATACCTGGCGCTGGCCCGTGACCCGAATATCCGCTTCGTGTTTTCTAACACGACCGAAGCCGGTATCAGCTATGTTGAAAGCGACCGTCCGGACGATACGCCTCCGGCCAGCTTCCCGGCTAAACTGACCCGGTTGCTGTTCGAGCGTTTCAACCATTTCTCCGGCGCGGCCGATAAAGGCTGGGTTCTGCTGCCATGCGAACTGATCGACTACAACGGTGAAGCGTTGCAGGAACTGGTGCTGCGTTACGCACAACTTTGGGCATTGCCAGCGGCATTCACCCAGTGGCTGAAAAACAGCAACACCTTCTGCTCAACGCTGGTTGACCGCATCGTTACCGGTTATCCGCGCAGTGAAGTCGACAGCCTGCAGGAAGAACTGGGTTATCAGGACAGCTTCTTCGACAGTGCCGAACACTTCTATTTATTCGTCATTCAGGGGCCAAAAAGTCTCGCGCAGGAACTGCGTCTGGACAAGCTGCCGCTGAATATCCGTCTGGTTGACGACATCAAACCGTATAAAGAACGCAAAGTGGCGATCCTTAACGGCGCACACACCGCGCTGGTGCCGGTGGCCTTCCTGTCAGGGCTGAACACCGTTGGCGAATCCATGAATGATGCGCAAATCAGCCGCTTTGTCGAACTGGCGATCGCTGAGGAAATCTCGCCGGTGCTGGATTTGCCACAGGATGAACTGACGTCCTTTGCCCAGGCGGTACTCAGCCGTTTCCGCAACCCGTTCATTCAGCATCAGCTGCTGTCGATTGCCCTGAACGGCATGACCAAATACCGCACCCGCATTCTGCCGCAACTGCTGGCGAGCCAGGAAAAGAATCAGCTTCTGCCTCCGCGCCTGACCTTTGCACTGGCAGCCTTGCTGGCGTTTTACCGTGGTGAACGTAACGGTGAAATTTATCCGCTGCAGGACGATGCACACTGGTTGAGCCGTTTCTCCGAATTGTGGGGTAACGTGCGTAATGGCAGCCTGCCGTTGGCCGGGCTGGTCGAAACTGTGCTGGCGGATGAAGAACACTGGGGACGTGACCTGAATACCGTGCCGGGTCTGACTGCAAAAGTGACCGAACAGTTGCAGTCGATTGAAGACCTTGGCATGCGTGACGCGTTGGCGGCTTACAGCTAAGAGAGCAACTATGCAAAGTATCATTCAAATTCATACCGCTGATAACGTCGCCGTCGCGTTGCGCGATATCGACGCGGGCGAGCAGGTCGAAGCAGGCGGTCACACCGTCGTGTTGGCTCAGCCGGTTGCCCGTGGCCACAAGTTTGCCCTTCGCCAGATTGCGGCGGGGGAGAACATTGTTAAATACGGTCTGCCGATCGGGCATGCGCTGACGGCGATTGAGCCGGGTGTGCATATTCATTCGCAAAACGGCAAAACTAACCTGAGTGATCTGGACGAATACCAGTATCAGCCGGATTTCGCCAGCCTGCCGGAACAGATGGCGGATCGCGATGTGCAGATCTTCCGTCGTAAAAATGGTCAGGTGGGGATCCGTAACGAGCTGTGGTTGATCCCGACCGTTGGTTGCGTCAACGGGATAGCCCGCCAGATCCAGACACGTTTCCTCAAAGAAACCAATGACGCGGAAGGGACCGACGGCGTTTACCTGTTCACGCATCCGTTCGGTTGTTCGCAACTGGGTGACGATCATGTGAACACCCGTACTATGCTGCAAAATATGGTACGCCATCCGAATGCGGGTGCGGTGCTGGTGATCGGCCTTGGTTGTGAAAACAATCAGGTGGACGTGTTCCGTGAAACGCTGGGCGAAGTGGACGAAGAGCGCGTGCGTTTCATGACGCTGCAAAAGTTCGACGACGAAGTGGAAGCCGGTCTGGAACGCCTGCGCGAACTGTATGCTGTAATGCGTGACGATAAACGCGTTGCCGGTAAACTCAGCGAACTGAAATTCGGTCTGGAATGTGGTGGCTCTGATGGTTTATCGGGTATCACCGCTAACCCGCTGCTGGGGCGTTTCTCCGACTACGTGATCGCCAACGGCGGCACTTCCGTGCTGACCGAAGTGCCTGAAATGTTTGGCGCAGAACGTATTCTGATGAGCCGTTGTCGCGATGAAAGTACGTTTGAGAAAACCGTTCACATGGTGAATGATTTCAAACAGTACTTCATCGAACATAATCAGCCGATTTACGAGAACCCGTCTCCGGGTAACAAAGCCGGTGGTATCACTACGCTGGAAGAAAAATCGCTGGGCTGTACACAAAAAGCCGGCCAAAGCCCGGTAATGGACGTGCTGAAATACGGCGAACGCCTGACTACGCCGGGGCTGAACCTGCTGAGTGCGCCGGGTAACGACGCCGTCGCCACCAGTGCGCTGGCAGGTGCGGGCTGTCATATGGTGCTGTTCAGTACCGGACGCGGCACGCCTTACGGCGGTTTTGTGCCGACAGTGAAACTGGCAACCAACAGCGAACTGGCCACGAAAAAACCGCACTGGATCGATTTCGATGCCGGACGCCTGATCCACGATGTCAGTATGGATCAGTTACTGGGTGAATTTGTGGATCTGATCGTGGCGATCGCCGATGGCCGCAAAGCCAAAAACGAACTCAATGATTTCCGCGAATTAGCCATTTTTAAAAGCGGTGTCACATTGTAACCGGTCAGGTTTATCGTTAGGATGAAACGGCGTTTCAGTTATGGAACGCCGTTTGCTTTTGCAGCGCAAGACCCCCACGTATGAGACTCCTGACAAATGACGTATTACTGGTTTGCCCAGTCAGTTGGTGTTGTGGCCTTCATGGTCGGCATCACGATGTTTTTCAACCGCAGCGACCGCCGTTTCAAACAACAGCTTTCTGCCTACAGCGCCATTATCGGCGTGCATTTTCTGATGATGGGTGCCGCGCCCGCTGGCATGAGCGCCTTACTGAATTCTCTGCGCACACTGATTTCCCTGCGTACCCGTAACCAGTTGATTATGGTAATTTTCATCGTCCTGACCCTGGTACTGGGGCTAAGCCGCGCCCATCACTGGATGGAACTCTTACCGGTCGGCGCGACAGTTGTCAGTACCTGGGCGCTGTTCCGCACCAGCGGGCTGACAACCCGGTGCATTATGTGGTGCTCAACCTGCTGCTGGGTGGCACACAACATCTGGCTTGGCTCGATTGGCGGTTCACTTATCGAAGGCAGTTTTCTGGTCATGAACGGTTTTAATATCATTCGCTTCCGCCGCCTGCAATTGCGTGGCATCGATCCGTTTGAGGTCGAGAAGAAGCTAGTGCAGAAGATGGATGAGCAGGGATAGTCCCTGCTTTTTTGTCCTTCATTCGCGTACCCCGCTTATTTTGAATCTGCTCACAGATTGCAATAATAATTCCGCGTTTCCCCCTCTATTGATTCCTTCCGCCTGTTTGCCTCGTTGACAACCTCCGGACGCAGGAGTAATTTCCGATTCCGTGGGAGCGGTCCCACAAAAAGGGAAAGGGAAAAAGGAAAATCATGGACGCTATTCAGGGATTACTGAAACAGATATATGCAGGGAAATTGTCAGCGGTATTCTTAGATGATCTGATTACACGCATTGAGGTTGCCAGAAATCAGATTACCTATACGGCCAAACAGGAATGGGATGAAAAAGATGTGGTATTGATCACCTATGCAGATCAGTTCACGAACAAAGCAGAAAAAACACTTTCAGTATTTGATAGTTTTTATCAGCAGCATCTGGCGGATGTTTTTAATATTGTTCACCTTCTGCCTTTTTATCCTTATTCGTCGGATGATGGTTTCTCGGTGATTGATTATCAGCAGGTCAATCCACTGGCGGGGGACTGGAAAGATATCCGTAAGCTTGGCCAGTCTTCACGACTGATGTTTGATTATGTCTGTAATCATATTTCCGCGAGCAGTGAATGGTTTAAACAATATCTGGCGGGCAATTCGAAATATGAAAACTATTTTATTAGCCTGAACGAAAATAGTGATTTATCTGCCGTGACCCGTCCCCGCAGATCGCCGCTGTTAACGCCTTTCCGCTTTGAAAATGGCGAAACCCGTCATGTCTGGACCACCTTCAGCGCGGATCAGATCGACCTGAATTTTGCGCATCCTGACGTACTGCGCGACATGCTGGACGTGTTACTGAAATACCTGTCGGAAGGCGCTGAATATGTGCGTCTTGATGCTGTGGGCTACATGTGGAAGGAACCCGGCACCTCCTGTATTCATCTGCCCAAAACACATTTACTGGTGAAGCTATTCCGCGCCGTGGCGGAGTATGTTTCACCCGGTACTGTGATTATTACTGAAACCAATGTGCCGCATCAGGACAACATCAGTTACTTTGGTAACGGGTTTGATGAGGCGCAGATGGTCTATCAGTTCCCGCTGCCGCCGCTGGTTCTGCATGCCATTCACAGTGAAAACGGGGAAACGCTGAAACGCTGGGCCGCCGGTCTGGATGCCTGCACACCCGCCACCACCTTCTTTAATTTTCTTGCTTCGCATGATGGCATTGGCCTGAACCCGTTGCGCGGATTACTGCCGGAATCAGAGATCCTCAGGCTGGTGGATGCGCTGCAACAGGAAGGCGCGAGGGTGTCGTATAAAAATAATCCGGATGGCAGCACCAGCCCGTATGAAGTCAACGTCACCTATATGGATGCGCTGAACCGACAGTCGGACGACGACGATATCCGTCTGCAACGCTTCATGCTGGCGCACGCTATTTTGCTGGCATTCCCCGGTGTTCCTGCGGTGTATATCCAAAGTATTCTGGGTTCGCGTAACGATATTCAGGGGGTTGAGAACGCCGGGCATAACCGGGCAATTAACCGGCAGAAATATGATGTCACGGAAATTGGACAGATATTATCTGAACCTGATTCATTACGTGCGCGGGTATTTGGTGAACTGAAGAAATTAATTATCTGCCGAACTGAACAGGCGGCATTTCATCCTTCCGCGCCGATGCGGGTCATAGAATGTCATGAAAGTGTGTTTGCCTTTATCCGGGGGCAGGGAAACCAGGAAATAGTGTGTCTGTTTAACCTTTCCGCTAACAATATTCAGGTAACGCTCCCTTCGGGGGATTATCAGGTCTTACCTTATAACCATTCACTGAAATGTGACGGGGAAATAACATTAAAGCCTTATCAGTATATCTGGTTACGCCATTAATTAAGATGTTCCGTTATTTTTTTGTATTTAAAGGGTGTGATATTTCACAGGCCAGTGATTTCGGCTGGCTATAAATTAGCAAAGGAGATGTTCATGAATATAAAAATGAAAAGAAAATATATCCTTATAACTCCGTTATTATTATCCGCATTATGTTTATCGGCCTGTGAGGACGCCAAAGAGAGACAGGTCACCATTGAGTTTATGCATTCTTCGGTCGAGCAGGAACGTCAGGTGGTCATTAATCAGCTGATTGCGAAATTTGAACAGGAAAATCCGCAGATCACCATTAAACCGGTGCCGGTGGAAGAAGATGCCTACAACACCAAAGTGATTACGCTGGCCCGTACCGGCGCACTGCCAGCCGTGATTGAAGTCAGTCACGATTACGCCAAAGTGATGGATCAGGAACAGCTGATCGACCGCGATGCCATCAGGCAGGTGATCGACGGCATAGGTGCTGATCAGTTTTATCCCGGCGTATTGCGCATCGTGCGCACGGAAGAAGGCAAGAATTACACCGGCGTACCGATCCATGGCTGGATACAGGGGATCTGGTACAACAAATCACAACTGGCCGACGCCGGATTCTCTGCGCCGCAAAACTGGCAGGATGTCACCCGCATTGCCACGGCATTTAATCAGCCCGCGCGGAAAAAATATGGCATTGCGTTACCGACCGCCGAAAGTGTTCTGACCGAACAGGCTTTCTCGCAGTTTGCGCTTTCCAACGATGCCAACGTATTTAATGCTCAGGGGCAAATCACGGTTAACACGCCGGAAATGCAGCAGGCGCTGGATTATTACCGTCAGCTCGCCACCTTCTCGATGCCCGGTTCCAATGATGTCATGGAAATCAAAGACGCCTTTATGAACGGCACGGTGCCGATGGCGATTTACTCCACTTATATTCTTCCTGCGGTGTACAGCGAAGGCAAAGCCGGTGACCTTGGTTTTGCCGTGCCGACTGAAAAATCCAAAGCCGTTTACGGCACCATCACCTCACTGACCATCTCCAACGGGCTGGATACGCCTGAACGTGAGGCCGCCGAACGGTGGGTGAGCTTCCTCGAAAAACCGGATAACGCGACAGCCTGGGTGCTGATGTCGCCGGGTGCCGCATTGCCGGTGACCCAAGGCGTGACCGGTAATGCCACCTGGCAAAACAATCCGGTGATCAAGGCATTTGGCACGCTGCCGCAAATGCTGGTGAACGAGTTTGCCAACGTGCAGGTGTTCGGTTCCGTCGGGGAGAAAAACTTCGCAGCAATGGGCGATATCACAGGCTCTGCCGTGCTCAGCGAAATGCTCAATGGCGTGACCGTCGGGAAGAAGGATCCGCAGCAGTCACTGGCGGAAGGGCAAAAGCGTATCGAAGCATTGATGCAAAAACGCTAAACGGAGGAGCCTGAATTCTCAGGGAAGATCATGAAATCACGTAAATTTAACCATTCTGACGGTCGTTTTGCGCTGCTTCTGCTCGCCCCCAGCATCTTTTTGCTGGGGCTGCTGGTGGCGTATCCGATGTTGTCGAATATCCAGATCAGCTTTCTGCAAATCCCGCTGAATCCGCGTCTTGATAACCGGTTTGTCGGGCTGGATAACTACATCAGCATTCTCAGCGATCCGGGCTTTTATCACTCGTTGTGGGTGACGTTCTGGTACACCGCACTGGTCGTCGCGGGCAGTACCGGGCTGGGGCTGGGCGTCGCGTTGTTTTTTAACCGTGAGTTCCGCTTTCGCAAAACGGCGCGTTCGCTGGTGATTTTGTCCTATGTCACGCCTTCCATTTCGCTGGTATTTGCCTGGAAATACATGTTCAACAACGGCTACGGCATTGTGAATGTGATCGGTGCTGACATGCTGCACCTGTTCAGCGATGCCCCGCTGTGGTTCGACAATCCGGTCAGCAGCTTCGTGCTGGTGGTGTTGTTCGCCATCTGGCGTTATTTCCCCTACGCCTTTATTTCGTTTCTGGCGATTTTGCAGACCGTCGATAAATCCCTGTACGAAGCCGCAGGCATGGATGGCGCCAATGCCTGGCAGAAATTCCGCATCGTCACGCTGCCCGCCATCATGCCGGTACTGGCAACGGTGGTCACGCTGCGCGCGATCTGGATGTTCTACATGTTTGCCGACGTCTACCTGCTGACCAACAAGGTCAATATTCTGGGTGTGTATCTCTATAAAACCGCCTTCGCCTTTAACGATTTAGGCAAAGCCGCCGCCATATCCATGGTGCTGTTTGCCCTGATCTTTATCGTGATCCTTCTTGCCAGAAAACGGGTGAATATCAATGGCAGCAACTAACCGCAAGATCCTGCGCAAAGCAGGCTTTTATGCCAGCCTGCTGATTTTCCTTGGCGCGATGTTATTTCCTTTTTTCATCATGCTGATGACCTCGTTCAAAAGCAGTAAAGAGGCGATTTCCCGCCATCCGACGCTGTTCCCGCAGGAGTGGGATTTCCATCATTACGTGGATATTTTCAATCCGCAGATTTTCCCGTTCCTCAGTTACTTCAAAAACAGCCTGACCGTGTCGGTACTGGCGTCCGTGATCGCTGTGTTTTTCGGCATCCTGGGCGCTTATGCGTTGTCACGGCTGCGTTTTAAAGGGCGCGTCACCATCAACGCCAGCTTTTATACCGTCTACATGTTTTCCGGCATTTTGCTGGTGGTGCCGCTGTTCAAGATTATTTCGGCGCTGGGCCTGTATGACACCACTACCGCGCTGGTGATCACCATGGTGGTTCAGACCTTGCCGACGGCCGTGTTTATGCTGAAAAGTTACTTCGACACCATTCCTCACGACATTGAAGAAGCGGCGATGATGGACGGGCTTAACCGGCTGCAAATCATTTTCTACATCACCGTACCGCTGGCGATCTCCGGCATCATTTCGGTGTTTGTGTACTGCTTTATGGTGGCGTGGAATGACTATCTCTTCGCCTCCATTTTCCTCTCCAGCTCTGCCAATTTCACCCTGCCTGTCGGCCTGAACACGTTGTTCAGCACGCCGGATTATGTCTGGGGAAGAATGATGGCCGCCTCACTGGTGACCGCGCTGCCGGTTGTCCTGATGTACGCGCTTTCGGAGCGGTTTATCAAAGGCAATCTTACTGACGGCGGCGTAAAAGGCTGACGTTAAAACGCATATTGACTGATTAAAGATGAAGGAATATCCGATGAAAAAACTGGTCGCAACCCAGCCGCGTGTGGCTGAACTGATGGATTATGAGGACCGCCCGGTCGCGGCATATGAAGTCAAAATTCGCGTGAAATTTGGCGCACCGAAACACGGTACCGAAGTGGTAGATTTTCGCGGCGTCAGCCCGTTTATTGACGAGGAGTTTTCGGCTGAATGGGGCATGTTTGTCCCCCGTCCGGCGGATGCGCCGCGCGGTATCGTGTTCGGCGAATTCCAGCTCGGCAACATGGTGGTGGGCACCGTTTGCGAAAAGGGCTGCGAGGTGACGGATTACGCGCTGGGCGATGATGTCTGTACTTACGGACCGCTGAGCGAAACGGTGATCGTCAACGCCGTGAACAATTACAAATTGCGCAAAATGCCCGCCGGTGCCTCATGGAAAAACGCCGTCTGTTATGACCCGGCGCAGTTCGCCATGAGTGGTGTGCGTGACGGCAATGTCCGTGTCGGCGATTTCGTGGTGATTGTCGGGCTGGGGGCGATCGGTCAAATCGCTGTGCAACTGGCGAAAAAGGCCGGTGCCAGCATCGTGATTGGCGTCGATCCGCTGGAAAAACGCGGGGAAATTGCGCTGAAAAACGGCGCGGATGCCGTGTTTAACCCGATCGGTACTGACATCGGGCTGGAGATCAAAAAACTCACCGGCAAACAGGGTGCGGACGTCATCATCGAAACCAGCGGCAATGCCCAGGCATTGCAGGCGGCGCTGCGGGGTATCGCTTACGGCGGCACAATTTCTTATGTCGCCTTTGCCAAACCCTTTGCCGAAGGCTTTAACCTCGGGCGGGAAGCCCACTTTAACAATGCCAAAATCGTCTTTTCCCGCGCATGCAGCGAACCCAATCCCGATTATCCCCGCTGGAGCCGTAAACGCATCGAAGACTCCTGCTGGGAACTGCTGATGAACGGCTACCTGAACTGCGAAGACCTGATCGATCCGGTGGTCACGTTCAGCAACAGCGCGGAGAGCTACATGAAATACGTCGATCAGCATCCTGATCAGAGCATCAAGCTCGGCATCACTTTCTAAAAGGACTTAGACATGAAAATCGGTACACAAAATCAGGCATTCTTCCCGGAAAATATTCTGGAGAAATTCAAATTTATCAAGGCAATGGGTTTCGACGGTTTTGAAATTGACGGCAAATTGCTGGTAAATCATCTCGACGAAGTGAAAGCCGCTATCGCCCAAACCGGCCTGCCAGTGATTACCGCCTGCGGCGGCTATGAGGGTTGGATCGGTGATTTCATCGAGGAGCGTCGTCTGAACGGATTGCAGCAAATCACTGCGATTCTGGAAGCCCTTTCGCAGGTCGGCGGTAAAGGGATTATCGTGCCCGCCGCCTGGGGAATGTTTACCTACCGTCTGCCGCCGATGACCTCACCGCGCAGTCAGGCGGGCGACCGTCTGGCGGTCAGCGCATCCTTGCGGGAGCTGGAAAATGTCGCCAGACGCACCGGCACAACGGTGTATCTGGAGCCGCTGAACCGTTATCAGGATCACATGATAAACACGCTGGCGGAGGCACGCCGTTATATCGAAGAGGGGGCGCTTGAGCACGTCAAAATCATCGGTGATTTTTACCATATGAGTATTGAGGAGGATTGCCTCAGCGCTGCGTTCCATCAGCAACGCGATCTGCTCGGCCATGTACATATTGCTGACAATCATCGTTACCAGCCGGGCAGCGGAAGCATTGATTTTGGCCGCGCATTTCAGCAACTGAAAGAAGATGGCTACGACGGCTATATCGTCTACGAATGCCGCGTGCGGGCAGAAAATCCGACCCAGGCTTATCAGGATTCACTGACTTATCTTCGCAATTTACTCTGACTGACAGGCCGCGAAATGGAATTTATAACGAAACCGGCAGGAACGCTGAAAGTGGCGCTGGTGGGGGCGGGTCAGGTGGCGGAAAAGGTCCATGTGGCCTGTTACCGCCAGCTTCCGGGGCTTGAACTGGTCGCGGTGGTGGATTGCGATACGGCGCGCGCTCAGGCATTTGCCGGGCGCAACGGTATCGCCCGTGCCTTTACCTCACTGGAAGAGATGCTGGAGGCTGAACGGCCCGACATCGTCAGCATCTGTACGCCCAACCTTTTCCATCATCAGCAAGTGATCACGGCATTGCAGCACGGCTGTCATGTGTTCTGTGAAAAACCGCCTGCCATGACCGCCGCGCAGGCGCTGGAAATGTGGCAGGCGGCGGAACAGGCTGGCCGGATTCTGGCCTATGACTTTCATCACCGTTTCGCCGAAGATGCGCGCATTTTACGCCAGAAAGTCGCAGCGGGTGAACTGGGTGAGGTTTATGTCACCACCGCGCGCGCCCTGCGCCGCTGCGGCGTGCCCGGCTGGGGCAATTTCACGGATAAAACGCAGTCCGGCGGCGGACCGCTGATCGACATCGGCATTCATATGCTGGATGCCGCCATGTACGTGCTCGGCTTTCCGGCAGTGCGCAAAGTCACCGCGCAGATGTTTCAGAAAATCGGTAACCGCAAAAGTGAAGGGCAATTCGGAAGCTGGGATCCGCAGAAATACAGCGTGGAAGATTCAGTATTTGCCGCGATTGAGTTTTGCAACGGCGGGTTGCTGCGTCTGGAAACGGCGTTTGCGCTGAATATTCAGCCGCAATCGGTGATGAATGTTGAGTTTTGCGGTGATAAGGCCGGTGCCACACTGTTTCCTGCCCAGGTGTATACCGATGAAAAGGGTGAACTGGTGAGGTTATTCCACCGGGAGGTTGCCGACGATCAGCGCCATGTTCGCAGCGTTCAGGCGTTTGTGGCGGCGGTTCGCGGGGAAACGGTGAGTCTGGCAGACGCGGAACAGGGATACCGGATCCAGCAACTGGTGGCGGCTGTCTATCAGTCGGCAGAGTCGGGGGAGAGCGTGTATCTATGATTCAGCCTCAGATCCTGCCCGAAGCCCCGTTTTCACCACATCGCCTGAATAAGTACGGCAGCCTGCATACCTGCGGCAATGGCCGGATTGGTATCCGTGGCTGTCACGAAGAAGCCTATACCGATCAACAGCGGGGCATGTTTGTCGCGGGTTTTTATCACCGTGCGAATACGACCGAAGTCACCGAACTGGTGAATCTGCCGGATATTATTGGTATGCGCATTGAGCTGGACGGCGAAAGTTTATCGCTGCTTTCCGGCACGCTGCTGTCCTATCAGCGTGAACTGCGCACCATGAACGGTGAGCTGTATCGCGAACTGGTCTGGCAGTCGCCCGCCGGTCAGCGGTTCAAAATCGAAACCCGTCGTTTTGTGGCGCTTTCTCCGCTGACGCTGGTGGCGAGCCGTTTAACTGTCACCGCGCTGGATGCGGATGCACATTTGTGCGTGAGCACCGGCATTGATGCAACGCTCACCAACAGCGGCAGACAGCATCTGAATGAATGTTCAGTACGGGTTTTCGATCAAAACGTTTTACAAGGCGGTTATCAGACCACAGACGGCCAGCAGCAGGCGATCATCACCAGCCAGTGCCTGTTTCCTGCCCGCGCCAGCAGCAGTTTTTCGTCGAAAAACCGCCAGTTACTGCAACATATCAGCCTGCCGTTATCTGCCGGTGAAGCGGTGACGCTGGAGAAATTCAGCTGGATTGCCACGTCGCTCGACGCAGATTTCCTGCCAGAAAACACCTTCGCAGCACGCTGCCTGAAGGCCCTGCTGGCACACGCGCAGCAAGGTTACGGACACCTGCTGATGGAAAATACCCGCCACTGGCAGCATTACTGGCAGGCATCACGGGTCTGTGTGGCGTCAGATGATCCCCAGGATCAACGTGCGCTGGATTTTGCGCTGTATCACCTGAAGCTGATGATCCCGGCGCATGACGCGCGCGCCAGTGTGGCGGCGAAAGGGCTGACCGGCGAAGGCTATAAAGGGCATGTTTTCTGGGATACCGAAATATTTATCCTGCCTTTTGCCCTGCTGAATGCGTCTGAACAGGCGCGAAAACTGCTGGAATACCGCTATCTGCATCTGGCGCAGGCGCAGGACAAAGCCCGGCAGAATGGTTATCAGGGCGCACTGTTTCCGTGGGAAAGCGCGTTCAGCGGCGAAGAGGAAACGCCTGAATTTGCCGCGATCAATATCCGTACCGGTCAGCGGCAACGGGTGGCATCGGCGCTGGCAGAACATCATCTGGTGGCAGATATCGCCTATGCCACGGTGGGCTATTTCCAGGCCACGCTCGACACGGAATTTATGCAACAAATGGGACTGGCGCTGCTGAAAGAAACCGCGCGGTTCTGGATGAGCCGCGCTGAATGGCGTGACGACCGGCTGGCAATTCTCAACGTCATCGGGCCGGATGAATACACCGAACATGTTGATAATAATGCGTTTACCAATTATATGGCGCAGTACAACGTCCGGGAGGCCTGCCGGTATCTGCATGAATTTAATCATGAGGACGCCGCATTCTTTGCGCAGGCGGAAGATTTTCTGACGCACCTGTATCTGCCGCAGCCCGATGTGCAGGGTGTGATCGCGCAGGATGATTCCTTCCTCAGCAAACCGCAATGCGACCTGACAGCCTATAAATCCCGGCAGGGCACACAGGCCATTTTGCTGGATTATTCCCGTGCGGAAATCAACGAGATGCAGATTCTGAAACAGGCCGATGTGGTCATGCTCATGCAACTGCTGCCCGCACAGTTCACGCCACAATGTCAGGCTGCCAGTCTCAGTTTTTATGAACCGCGTACGATTCACGACTCTTCGCTGAGTAAATCGGTGCATGCGATTGTTGCCGCCCGGACCGGGCAGGTCGCACAGGCATTGCAGTTTTACCGCGAGGCGTGCCGCATCGATTTGGGCGAGGAACCTTACTCTTCGGACGACGGTATTCATGCGGCCGCCACGGCCGCTATCTGGACGGGGGCGCTGATGGGGTTTGCGGGGCTGGATTATCAGTCAGGCGAACTGCATTTCCGGCCCTCGCTGCCGCAGGGCTGGACGCGGTTACAGTTTCCCCTTTGCTGGCGTGGAACGCGCCTGACGGTGTCGCTTGAACCCCGGCAATTTACCCTCAGCAAAACGGATGCTCAGCCGCTGAAGGTCTGGATCAACGGCATCTCTCACACATTTACGGAAAGCCTCATTCTGAAAGGATCTCATGATGAAAACTGAACCCCTGCCGCGTGCCGTTATTTTTGACCTCGATGGTGTGGTGGTCGATACCGCACACCTGCATTTTATGGCCTGGCAACGACTGGCGCAGCGTATCGGGATCCCCATCGATGCTGCGTTTAATGAGCAACTGAAGGGCGTCAGTCGTCAGGAATCGCTGTTGAAGATCCTCGCTGTGGGCGGAAAAACCGGAACTTTTACGCAGGCAGAATGTGACGCAATGGCGGCGGAGAAAAATGCCGATTATGTCGCATTACTCGCCGGGCTGACCACGGCGGACATTTTGCCGGGGATCAGTGAATTGCTGCATACGTTGCGTGAACAGGGCGTGCTCACCGGTCTGGCTTCCGTTTCACAAAATGCCCCGCAGGTGCTCAGGGCGTTAGGACTGGAGCAGGCTTTCGATTATGTCGCGGACGCCCGCCGGATCACGCATTCCAAACCGCATCCGGAAATTTTCCTCAAGGTTTGCGAGGCGCTGAATATCGCGCCGCAGCATGCCGCAGGGATAGAGGATGCGCAGGCGGGGATTGATGCATTACGTGCCGGAGGCATTTTCTCGATTGGCATTGGCGCCACGCTGGAAGGGGCAAATCACCGTCTGGATTCTACCGACGGGCTGTCGTGGGCGGTTATCAGGCAACTATGGTTGCATCATCAGGCTGATATTTAAGGAAAAATTATGGCTCAGATTTCACTGCAACACATTCAGAAAATTTACGACAAACAGGTTCACGTGGTGAAGGATTTCAATCTGGAGATCGCGGATAAAGAATTTATCGTGTTTGTCGGGCCATCCGGCTGCGGAAAATCTACCACCCTGCGTATGATCGCCGGGCTGGAGGAAATTTCTTCCGGCGACCTGCTGATCGACGGCGTGCGCATGAACGACGTCGCACCGAAAGATCGCGAGATAGCGATGGTATTTCAGAACTATGCGCTTTACCCGCATATGTCCGTGTACGACAACATGGCGTTTGGCCTGAAACTGAGAAAGATTGCGCCGGAGGAAATCAGTCAGCGCGTGGAGTATGCGGCCCAGATCCTCGGGCTGAATGAGTATCTGGCGCGACGTCCGGGGGCGTTATCCGGCGGCCAGCGTCAGCGCGTCGCGCTCGGGCGCGCGATTGTGCGTGATGCCAAAGTCTTTCTGATGGACGAACCGCTGTCGAACCTCGATGCCAAACTGCGGGTACAGATGCGGGCCGAAATCAGCAAGCTGCACCATAAACTCAATACGACGATGATTTATGTCACCCATGATCAGACCGAAGCCATGACCATGGCAACGCGGATTGTGGTGATGAAAGACGGCATTATCCAGCAGGTTGGCGCGCCTAAAACGGTCTATAACCATCCACAAAATATGTTTGTGGCCGGTTTTATTGGATCACCGGCGATGAACTTTATCCGTGGTGCGCTGGATGGCAACTTTTTCGTGACGGAAAGTCTGCATATTCCGGTGCCTGAAGACAAACTGGCGATATTGAATGCACGGGGTTATCAACGTAAACCGCTGATACTCGGGATCCGTCCTGAAGATATCGCCGGTGCAGAGCAGCAGAACGCACATTTTGACGCGCGAATTACGGTAGCTGAACTGACCGGAGCAGAATTTATGTTGTATTGCTCGATTGGCGGTCATGAATTTGTCTGCCGTTCAAACGCTAATACTGATTATCAGGCCGGACAATTATTATCCCTGTGCTTTGATATGAATAAATGTCATTTCTTTGATTGTGAAACTGAGGAAGTCATTACCGCGCATTAATAAGTTATGTCACTAACGTGTATAAATAACACGAATTTTAAAAGAGGTTATCCGTTGTTTTAATATCCATCTGTCCCTACTGTAAAAGGAATTATTATAATGAAAATGAAAGTGGCTGCCGCATTATTATGCGGCACAGTCTGCTCGTCGGCTTTTTCCGCTGAGAGCGAAAGCGTAAATAAAAATGAAGATCATAATTCACCGGCAATGCTGACGCCGGTACCGATCGGTAACGTTGCGTTACCTGCTGAACCCTGGAAGGTGCAGATCGGCGCCATGCAGGAAACAGAGAACACAGAAGGTCAGGGCGATAAAGACGGCGCTTATGAACCGACGGTATTTGTTAACTTCAGCAAAGGAAAGTGGAACTTCTACGGCGCATTTTATCAGGAAGACCATAACGTCGATTACTCCGAAGATACCCGAAGTGACTGGTTTAATCAGGTCGAATTCGATATGCATTATCAGTTTGTGGATAACGCAGATTATGCGCTGGGGCTGATGCTCGGTTTCAGGAACTATCAGTGGCAATATAATGAAGATAAAAAGAAAGAGGGCAATTCTTATAATACCCAGCGTTATACCATTCAGCCAGACTGGTCGGTGTCGCTTAGTCCTGCGTTGAAATATAACGGCTGGATGGCGTTGTATAATTATTATAACAGTATGGACGATAACGGTTATCTGAATAAAGAGTTTGAAGGTGAAACCGGTTTGAAATACAGTTTCACCGATGATATCGCGATGCAGGTCAGTTATTATTTAGATCGCGGATGGAATACCGGTGACAGCCAGCGCGGGGAATTCGCTAAACAGGAAGCGCGTATCTATTTGCCGGTGAGCTTCGATCTTTTCTCCAGCGGGAAAACTGTGCTGACGCCTTATGCCCGCCGGACGCTGGATACCTATTATTACAATGATGATCGCGGAGAACGCGAAGGAGAAACCGATACGCGATTCGGGTTGTTAATCAATCAGCCTTTACCCAACGGTTTTGCCATCTCACTGGAATATGCCTACGAATTGCAGTTGCACGATAATACCGATGCCAGCGCCAATGCGAAGACCAAATTCCATTATACCGGTGTCGGTGTCACCTATTCTTTCTGATGCCTCTCATCACCCAACCGGAAGCTGTTTTCCGGTTGGGTTTTCTTATTTTCCGGCAGTGATTTCTATGGCGGAATGATTCACCACCAGCTGTGTCGGCACCAGCGTGCGGGAATGCGCGCCGGGACGATCGAAAATTTTATCGAACAGCACACCGCAACCCTGCCAGCCTAATTCGCGGATAGGAATTTCAATGCCGGTCAGCCCCGGAGACAGGATCGGCGAAATATTGTCGCTGCTGTAACCGGTGATGGAAATTTCATCGGGAATGATCTTTTTCTGTTCATGGGCCGCGCGGTAAATGCTCATGACTTTCACGGCATCCGTGGCGAAAACGGCCGTCGGCGGATGCGCCTTTTGCAGCAATGTCGTCGCCGCCAGATAAGCGCTTTCGGTGGTATAACCGCCGTCAATCATCAGGCCCGGTTGCGCAGTCAGACCGGCATCCTGCATGGCGCGTTTATAACCGGCAAGGCGGTCAATGGAAACGTGATAATCCAGCGGCGCGTGCAGGCAGGCAATATCCTGGTGACCGAGCGAAATAAGATGTTCTGTCAGCCGGTAACTGTCCTGAAAATTATCGGTATCGACGGAAAAGACGTGCTGATATGTTCCTTCAATATTGCCAATCACCACCACAGGAACCTGATAATTATCTAACTGTTCCAGAATATATTCATCGGCGGGTGAACTGAGCATTATCACGCCTTTCACCATTTTTTCCGTTATTTTAGCGACACACTTTTGCAGATCTTCTTCGCTATTTTTGGACGTCTGCAAAATAACGTCAAAACCCTCTTCTTCCGCTCTCAGCGCAATGGATTGCAATATTTCGGAGAAGAAAGGGTTCCCGGCGGTTGTTTTGGTCGAACGGGTGGATATCACTAAAATCGCATCAAAACCTTTGGATGTCAGCGCCCGCGCCAGTTTGCTTGGCTGATAATTCAGCGTGCGGATAGCATCCAGCACGCGCTCACGGGCATCTGGCGAAATATTGGTTTGGTTGGTAATAACTCTGGAAACGGTAGATTTGGACACTTTTGCCAGACGGGCAATATCATAAATAGTGACTGCCACAATATATGCACCTCAAATATCCGTATTAAGGACGGGATATTGATAATACGGGGCAGGTCTGAGGTTGTCCATTTTCCCCAGACCTGATGTGGCGGATTATTACTCGTCTAATTTCAGCGGCGGCAACTGCGCAAAAATGCTCAGCAGGCCTTCGCCCCAGCCTTTGCGGATCATGTCGAAATACGGGTGTGTTTCGGTGATCCGGTGCTGTTGCGCGGCGCTGAAGCTGTCTGTCGGATAGGTCATCACATCCAGCGGCAGGCCGACGGAAAGATTACTGCGCAGTGTGGAGTCCATCGAAATCAGCGCACATTGCATCGCCTGATCCAGCGCGGTGTCGTAGCTCAGTACGCGATCGATAATCGGCTTACCGTACTTACTCTCACCAATCTGGAAATACGGCGTGTCGTGCGTGGCTTCGATGAAATTCCCCTGCGGATAAATGTGGAACAGCCGCTGGCCCTCACCTTTAATCTGTCCGCCGAGCAACAGATTGCAGCTGAAATCTGTATTGCCCCCCTGATTTGCGCCGCTGTCCCGTGCAATCACTTCACGCACCGTTTCACCCAGCAGGCTGGCGGCATCGTAAAGCGACTTCACGTTCAGCAGGTTTTCCCGCTCATCGTCTGCGCAGCGACGATGCAGCAGACTGATAATGCTCTGTGTGGTCGCCAGATTTCCGGCACTCTGGATCACCAGCACGCGTTCATCGCTTTGATGAAAAACATGCAGTTTACGGAAGGTGGAAATATGGTCCACTCCGGCATTGGTGCGTGAATCTGAAACAAACACCAGGCCAGAGGACAAGCGCATGGCCACACAGTAAGTCATAAAAAGGTTTCCTCAGGTATTCAGGATCATTGCGGAACGTCGAGTATGGCAACGGCCGCGACAGTGCGCATGTCTTCGCTTCCTCCCCCTAACCGGATACCGCGGACCGGGCATGCATCAAGATAATCTATGCCGATAGCCAGTTTCAAATGCTGATTCGGTTTACAGGTGTTATTGGTGACATCGAAGCTCTGCCAGCGGTCATCCAGCCAGGCTTCCGCCCACGCATGCATGGCCACATGCGCCGAGTCTTCCGAGTAAAGATAGCCGCTGACGTAACGCGCCGGAATGCCCAGGCTGCGGCAGCAGGCCAGGAAAACGTGTGTGTGGTCCTGACATACGCCGGTTTGTGCTGAAAAGGCTTGTGAGGCGCTGTCTTTCACCGTGGTGCTGCCGGGGTTGTAAGGCATTTTCAGCAGCAGTTCGCCCATCAGGCTGCACAGACTTTCATGCTGTGCCTGCGGCCGGTAATAACGGCTGGCGAAATCGCGGATCGCGCCATCGGCCAGGGTCAGCGGGCTGGTGCGCAAAAACACCAGCGGCGAGAGATGCCCGCAATTATCGTCTTCCGTATTGTCTTCAATCTCGACCACGCCGTTGGCTTCAATGGTGATCGCCTGATGGGGTTGATCGAGCGTCAGGACATGCAGCACATTGCCATAGGCATCCAGCGTGCGGGTGGCATATTCCGGCAAGGTCAGATCCCACGACAAAATCTTCTGATGGCTGGAATCCTGCGGTGTGAGGCGCAGATATTGCGTGCTGTGTTTAACCTGTTGCGCATAGCTGTAATGCGTCTGATGTGTGACATTCAGTTTCATTATTGGGCCTCCAGATAGGTTTGATGAATGCTCTCAGCGATGGCATTGGTCTGATCCAGAAACTGCATCAACCAGGGGCTGAGACCCATCTCAACAATCTCGTCCATTTCGGTGAAGCGAAGCTGAGCATGAAGGGTATGGACACGGCGACGTGGCAAATTGCCTGCGCTGCCGCCGATTTCCTCCAGCTGTTCGGCCATGATTTCGACACAGGAAAGCAGAGAACGCGGTAACTCGCGGCGCAGTATCAGCAGCTCGGCAATACGTTTCTGGCTAAGTTGCTGCTTATAAAGCGTGTGGAACGCTTCGCGGGCGCTGACCGCACGCAGCAGCGTGTCCATCCGGTAGTACTCGCGCACCGGATCTTCATCGGCATTCAGTAACTGATTTTTGGCATCCAGCAGGCGGGCGGTGCTGTCCGCACGCTCAAGCATGGTGCCGAGGCGGATAAAG
This sequence comes from Rahnella sp. P4_A8, assembly GCF_056402435.1. Lineage (NCBI taxonomy): Bacteria > Pseudomonadati > Pseudomonadota > Gammaproteobacteria > Enterobacterales > Yersiniaceae > Rahnella > Rahnella sp. P4_A8. The sequence goes on from NZ_JBFUHK010000030.1 coordinate 29,614, forward strand.
TTCAGTGCATCACTGCGCAGTAATGTGCCGAACATCGCACCGCGGAACAGATGTGAGCGCTCCTTGACCCAGTCGAAGAAAGCGTCTGCACCGGCAGAACCGACGCCCTGACGGCGGATCAGTTTCATCTCTATCCAGGTGGCATTGATGCTTTCCCAGACTTCAGAAGAAAGACTGCCGCGCACCGCATGCGCATTGTTCCAGGCCATTTGCAGGCAACTGAAAATGCTGCTGTGGTTGAAGCTGTCCAGAGCGAAGAAGTTGAGCAGATTACCCATCGACTCCTGCGGATAGTGCTCGTTGAACAGTGTCCGCGTACCGGTCATGGTCAGCGGTACCAGTAAATCATTGTTTTCATCGCGTGCGTTGACGTCACGGATCGACATCATCGACAGCTTATTGGTCACGTCCAGCAGGCGTGCAATATTCTCGGCGCGTTCCAGATAACGCGCCATCCAGTACAGTTCGCTGGCTGTTCTGCTTAGCATGCGTCATCCTCCGTCGGATTTTCTTCCAGCACCCAGGTATCTTTGGTCCCGCCGCCCTGAGATGAATTCACTACCAGCGAGCCTTCTTCCAGCGCTACGCGGGTTAATCCGCCCGGTACCAGACGAATTTCGGCGCCGGTCAGCGCAAATGGCCGCAGGTCGATATGACGCGGTGCCAGCCCGTTACCGACAAAGGTCGGGCAGGTGGAAAGCGCCAGCGTTTCCTGCGCGATGTAGTTTTCCGGGCGGATGCGCAGTAATTCGCGGAAGCGTTCAATTTCTGCCTTGCTGGCCGTCGGCCCAATCAGCATGCCGTAACCGCCTGCGCCATGAACCTCTTTCACCACCATTTTTTCCAGGTTGGCCAGCACGAAAGACAGATCGCTTTCCTTGCGGCATTGCCACGTCGGCACGTTATTGAGGATCGGATCTTCCGCCAGGTAGTAACGGATCATCTCCGGTACATACGGGTAGATCGATTTATCATCCGCCACGCCGGTACCGATCGCATTCGCCAGCACCACACCACCGGATCGATACACCGACAGCAGGCCGGGAACCCCGAGCATGGAATCGGCGCGGAACGCCAGCGGATCGAGGAAGGCGTCGTCGATACGCCGGTAGATCACGTCAATCTTGCACGGTCCGGCGGTGGTGCGCATAAACACCGCGCCGTCTTTCACGAACAGATCGACGCTTTCTACCAGTTCAACGCCCATTTGTTGTGCGAGGAAACTGTGCTCGAAATAGGCACTGTTAAAGCGGCCGGGCGTCAGTACCACGACGGTCGGATCGTTGACGGTGGTGCTTTCGCGCAGGGTTTGCAGTAAGTGGGAAGGGTAGCGGGAAACCGGCGCGATACGCTGCTCGGCAAACAATTCGGGATATAACCGCATCATCATTTTGCGGTTTTCCATCATGTAAGACACACCGGACGGCGTGCGCAGGTTGTCTTCCAGCACGTAGTATTCGCCATCGCCTCCCCGCACCATGTCGGTTCCGGCAATGTGGGCATAGGTATCACGGTGAAGATCGATGCCCTGCATGCAGGGCTGATACTGATCGTTGGCCAGCACCTGTTCGGCGGGCACGATCCCTGCCTTGAGGATCTTCTGGTCATGATAAATATCATGCAGAAAAGCATTAAGCGCCTGAACCCGCTGACGGATCCCGCGATCAAGCATCTGCCATTCGCTGGCCGGAATAATGCGTGGCACGCTGTCAAACGGGATCAGCCGTTCCGCGCCATCATCTTCGCCATAAACATTAAAGGTAATCCCCACCCGGTGAAACAACAGCGCAGCTTCCTCTTTTTTGCGCTGGACTGCCTGTTGATCGGCTTGCTGCAACCACTGCCAGTAGGCCTGATAATGGCTGCGGTGTTTGCCTTCAGCCATCAACATTTCATCAAAAAAGGGTGAATCGGAAAGGTCAATCTTGATCATCATCACCTCACAAACTGGACAGGCTGCAATTGAATCGTTCAATAACAATGAAGATCAGGCATAAAGTGTGCCAGCGTGCAAAACGGGCTGAAAATCAGGTGAAAAGGGGGCGGTCTGCTTAATTATAGGGCGAGGAGAAGTTTGTTTGCCTGAAAATGGGGCAAAAAAAACCAGCCCGCAGGCTGGTCTGGTGCATCACTGACGCGAATTAACGGCGGACGGCGATGGCTTCGATTTCGATTTTTACGTCTTTTGGCAGACGGGCGACTTCAACGCAAGAACGGGCCGGGAATGGCGCGTTGTGCTCGGTGAAGAAGGCTTCATACGTGGCGTTAACGGTGGCGAAGTCATTCAGATCTTTCACGAAAACGGTGGTTTTCACAATATCTGACACTTTCAGGCCAGCGGCTTCAACGATCGCCTGTACGTTTTCCAGTGACTGGCGCGTTTGTGCAGAAATGTCGTCAGCCACAGAGCCGGTTTTAGGATCCACTGGGATCTGGCCGGAAGTGATGATCATACTGCCCAGATCCACGCCCTGAACATAAGGACCGATAGCGGCAGGGGCGTTTTCAGTGCTGATTTCGCGGGACATAATGTCTCCTGATTTGCGTTAAGGGGAACAAGAAATTGTTCCCCAGTATAAAGGCTCAGTCGTTATTGAGCACCACCTGATGCTCAAACTCTTTTTCGCAGTATTTGCATTTCAGGTGCACGCCGTCTGCGCGCTGTTTCACCGCAAAGCTGGAGTCCACCGGTTCAAAACGGCTGATGCAGTTGCCGTTCGGGCAGCGCAGTACGCCGACAATCCGGTCCGGCAGCGTCGGCATCAGCTTTTTCACCACGTCGTAATTGTCGATGCGGTTCACCGTCGCGCGCGGGGCATACACCGCCAGCTGATTGACCTGTTCGTCGGTCAGAAAGGTGTTTTCAATTTTGATGATGTCTTTGCGGCCCAGCTCGCCGGAAGGCAGGTTCAGGCCGACCGTCACACGTTGTTCCGTCTGGGTAAACTTGAACAGCGACAGTAATTTAAATCCGACCTGTGCCGGAATATGGTCGATGACCGTACCGCATTTGATCGCTTCAACCTGAAGTTTATTGTCGTGCGTCATAATCGTTTTCTCCTCAAGTTTACTGTGCAGTGTCTGCGTTCAGAACCAGCGCCAGCAAAGCCTGACGCGCAAAAATTCCGTTACCGGCCTGCTGGAAATACCAGGCATATGGCGTTTTATCCACATCCGGCGTGATTTCATCGATACGCGGCAGCGGGTGAAGCACTTTCAGGTGCGGCTGAGCATGGGTCAGATCGGCAGCCCGCAGGACAAACTGTGCTTTCACGTTGGCGTATTCCGATGGATCCAGACGCTCTTTTTGCACGCGGGTCATGTACAGAATATCGATTTCAGACACCACTTCATCAATGCTGCTGTGCAGGCTGTATTCGATGCCTTTCTCTTCCAGCAACGTCAGGATATACCCCGGCATCGCCAGCGCGTCCGGCGCGATAAAGTAGAAGCGGTTGCCGTTAAATTTCGCCAGTGCYTGTGCCAGGGAATGTACCGTGCGGCCATATTTCAGGTCGCCGACCATGGCGATTTTAATGTTGTCGAGACGGCCCTGAGTTTCCTGAATGGTGAACAAATCCAGCAGGGTTTGCGTCGGATGCTGGTTCGCTCCGTCGCCTGCGTTGAGCACCGGAATACCGCCGGAGAATTCGGTCGCCAGACGCGCCGCGCCTTCCTGCGGATGGCGCATCACAATCGCATCAACGTAGGTGCTGATGACCGAAATGGTATCGGCCAGCGTTTCGCCTTTTTTGCCGAGCGAGGTGTTGCTGCTGTCGGAGAAACCCACCACCGAGGCGCCCAGACGATGCATCGACGTTTCAAATGACAGACGTGTGCGGGTTGAGGCTTCGAAGAAACAACTGGCGATCACTTTGTGTTTCAGCAATTCAGGCTGCGGGTTGGCTTTCAGGCTGGCAGCGGTATCCAGTACCAGTTCCAGCTCTTCGCGGCTGAGATCGTTGATAGAAATGATGTCTTTCTGATACAGCGGATTGGCCATAGTCGTCATTCTCCTGTTCTTTACGCGTAAAAAGTGTGGCGCTCAAATTCCGGACAAAAAAAAGCCCCTCAATGAGGGGCTTTCAGTAAAACGGTAATACCACGGAAGAACAACGGCAGCGGGCTGCCTGATGGCACGGTGTTTGGTCGATCATCTGAGCACAAAACCTGGCGATTGTTCATGGGTTCTCCCGACAAATTGTGGCGCATTATACGCGGGTCATTGACGACATCAAGCGGAAAAATGGCCTAAGGCAAACGGTTGCTGCCGTGGTTTTCCTTTATCGCCAGTATTCGCCTGATTATCCTGCAAACTCTGTCCAGCTCTGTCATTTCCCGTGGCGCAACCAGCACGGAAGTACTCGATGCGATCACGCCGAGCACCTCCGGCAACCGGTGTTGATCGATAATCCGCCCCACGGCGCGGCCATAGCCCGGCATGACATGTACCACGACAAATTGAGGATTGTGATCCACATCGGTGACCATTTCACTCACTGGCCTCAGGGCATCAGGGATAAGCTGAGATTGCTCATTGAGGGCGTAAATCTTTTTGCCTTTGGCATTCTGTACCTTCACGACGCCCAGTATTTTCAGCAATTGAGAAATGGTGGACTGGCCGATGTTGCGGTATCCCGCCCGCTGGAATTCCACACGCAGTTCTTCCTGTGATGAAAAACTCCGGCTGGCAATAAGCTGATGGCAGAGGATCAGTTGCTGGTGTTCTTTTTCAAGTGTAGACAACGTTCTTTTCATGGTTATGTTCCCGGTAAATAAAGGACGTCAACATGGCAAAAAAATCATTTTCTACAAAGAGTTAAACCAAAGAACCGAGACTTAGCGCGAACATCAGCAATACCAGTAAAATTCCCATCAAAGGTGCGACCCATTTCAGCCAGCGGACATAGGGCACCCGCGCGATGGCCAGACCGCCCATGACGACGGCGGAGGTCGGCGTGACCAGATTCACCAGCCCCGATGCCGACTGATAAGCGGTCACCACCAGTTCACGCCCGACGTGGGCGAAATCGGCGAGAGGCGCCATAATCGGCATGGTCATCACCGCCAGACCGGATGAAGAGGGCACCAGAAACGACAGCACCACTTCGAGCAGGAACATGACGTTGATGAAAATCACGCTGGATAATCCGGAAACGATGCCTTCTGCGCTGTGCAAAATGGTGTGGGTGATCATGCCGTTGTCCATGATCACCACGATGCCACGGGCAATGCCGATGATCAGTGCCACGCCGAGCAGGTCGCGTGCACCATCAATGAATGTCGAGGTCAGTTCTTCCTCACTCATGCGGGCAATCAGCCCCACCAGGATCGCTGCGGCCAGGAAAACGCCGGAGATTTCCCCCATCCACCAGCCTTTTACCGATACGCCATAAATCATCACCACAAAAGCCAGCGCGAAGATCAGCAGAATGATTTTACGTACGCCGGTAAAGGGCAGCAGTTCATCGCTGCGGTTACCGAGAAAGTGGGCGCGGTTGCTGTCCCACTGATCAGCCACAACAGAAAGCGAGGGATCGCGGCGCACTTTACGGGCATAGCGCATCACCCAGATCACGCAGATCAGCCAGCCGACGATCAGAATCGCCACGCGCAGGCCGATCCCGTGGGTGAAGGGGATGCCGGCAGCATTGGCGGCAATCACCGTCGCAAAAGGATTGATCGTCGAGCCGAGCGTGCCAATCCCGGCGCCCAGCAGTACGGTAGCCGCCGCGACCAGCGGGTCGAAACGGGCCGCCATCATCACCGGTACCAGAAGGGTGTAAAATGGCAATGACTCTTCGGCCATGCCGTAAATGGTGCCACCGGCGGCGAACAGTGCCATCAGGATCGGGATCATCCATTCTTCTTTGCCCTTAAGCCGGACAGTCACCCGCTCAATTCCGGCGTCGATTGCCCCGGTTTTGGTGACGATGCCCAGAAAACCGCCGATGATCAGAATAAATAAAGCGACATCAATTGCGCCAGCCTGGCCGGTGGTGTGGTTGTACAGGCCATCAATGGGCGCGAGGAAAATATCCACCAGCCCCTGCGGATTGCCGGTAACGGCGTGATAGGTGCCTGAGACGGGAACTTCTTTACCCAGCCCGACATTCATCGCCATGTCGTACTGACCGGCGGGGATAATCCAGCTCAGGCCCGCAACCAGCGCGATAAGCACAAACAAAATGGTGTAGGCAGAAGGGAATTTGAATGTACGCATAAACGTAATCCTTAAAAAAAGCGTGAAGGCAAAACGCCTTCACGCAAGGGGCTTAGTCATCGCCAAGGGTGGCGACCATGACCGCTTTTATGGTGTGCATACGGTTTTCGGCTTCATCAAAAACGATGGAATGCGGAGACTCAAAAACGTCATCCGTCACTTCCAGCCCTTTCATGCCGTAAGCGATTTCCAGTTCTTTGCCGAGGGTGGTTTCTTCGTTATGGAAGGCGGGCAGGCAGTGCATGAATTTGACGTCAGGATTGCCGGTAGCGTTAAGCACCGCCGCATTAACCTGATACGGGGTCATCAGACTGATACGTTCTGCCCAGGCGGTTTTGGCTTCGCCCATTGACACCCAGACATCGGTGTAAAGAAAATCGACGCCCTGTACGCCTTCATCAACGTGCTCTGTCAGCAGGATCCTTGCGCCGGTAGTGCGGGCGATATCGCAGCAGGTCGCGACCAGTGTCTCTTCCGGCCAGAAGGATTTTGGCGCGATCAGACGGATATCCATTCCCATTTTTGCGGCCCCGACCATCAGGGAATTACCCATATTATTTCGGGCATCGCCCAGATAAGCGAAGCTGATCTGACTGAGTTTTTTACCCGGCGAGTGTTCAAGCATGGTCATCAGGTCGGCAAGGATTTGGGTCGGATGAAACTCGTCGGTCAGCCCGTTCCACACCGGTACGCCGGAGAATTCCGCCAGTTCTTCCACCGTCTTTTGTGCAAAACCCCGGTATTCGATGCCGTCATACATTCGCCCCAGCACGCGGGCGGTGTCTTTCATGGATTCCTTGTGTCCGATCTGGCTGCCGCCAGGGCCGAGATAAGTCACGTGTGCGCCCTGATCAAACGCGGCGACTTCAAACGCACAGCGGGTGCGGGTAGAGGTTTTCTCAAAAATCAGCGCGATATTTTTTCCGCGCAGACAAGGGCGTTCCTGACCCGTTTGCTTATCGTCTTTAAGCGTCAGCGCCAGGGTGATCAGTTGCTGAATTTCTTCCGGTGTGAAATCAAGAAGTTTAAGAAAATGACGGTTTTTCAATGTGGTAGTCATAACATCATCCTGAAATAATCAAGTGAGGGCGGGTTATTCCGCGCGGATACAGGTGCCTTTCAGACCGGCCAGAATGGCTTCACCCTCTTCCAGTGCGCCGATCCCCGCCAGCCCGTGGCAGGCGTCGACAAACTGGCAGGCGGCACTGACTTTCGGCCCCATGGATCCGGCGTCGAAGGTCATACCGGCGAGATCCCGTGTAGTGATTTGATGCAGCGGACGCTGCTCCGGCGTGCCCCAGCCGAGGTACACCGCATCGGCATCGGTCAGGATCAGCAGCGCGTCGGCCTGTAACTGACGCGCCAGCAGCGCCGCCGAAAGGTCTTTGTCGATGACGGCCTCTGCGCCTGCCAGCCCGTCGGCGGTCTGATGAACCGGCACACCGCCGCCGCCGTTACAGATGACCAGATAGTGCTTTTCCAGCAAGTCACGGATGGCATCAATCTCGAGGATGCGCTGCGGTTGAGGAGAGGCGACCACGCGGCGGAAATGCTGCCCGTCGGCTTTCATCGCCCAGCCTTTTTCGGCGGCCAGATTTTCCGACTGCGCCTGCGTATAAACCGGACCGATGTATTTCGTCGGCTTATCAAATGCCGGATCGAGTAGGCTGACTTCCACCTGCGTCAGCAGGGTGCAGACGCGACTCTCAGGCAGACAATTTTTCAACGCCTGTTGCAACAGATAGCCGATCATCCCCTGTGTTTGTGCCACCAGAATATCGAGCGGGTAGGGCGCGACTGCCGGATAAGCGCTGTTTTGCAGCGCCAGCAATCCGACCTGCGGGCCGTTGCCGTGCACCAGCACGACGCGCCATTTCTGGCATAGCGCAGCCAGCGTTTCGGCCGCCAGACGGATGTTTTTGCGCTGCAGTTCGGCTTCGAGCGGTTCGCCACGGCGCAACAATGCGTTGCCGCCGAGGGCGACAACCAGAACAGGTTTGTTCATGAAATTTTCCCGGTATAGGTGATCAGATGTCGTCGCGTTCAAGCGGGCAGCTCATGCAACGCGCGCCGCCGCGGCCTCTTCCCAGTTCATCACCCGGAATGGGGAGAACGGTGATTCCGGCTTTGTCGTATTTTTCGTTAGTCCGGGTGTTACGTTCGTAGCCGATGACCACGCCGGGACGCACGGTCAGGACGTTATTGGCGTCATTCCACTGTTCGCGTTCGGCTTCAAAACTGTCGCCACCGGTGGTGATGAGTCTGATGTCGTCAATGCCCAGCGCTTTACCGATTGCCCGCACGAACTGTGGTTCTTCGGTGCGACGCAGGCCACCGTGACCATTGTCGGTCAGCGTCCAGCACAACGTGGTGTCGCGCACCACTTCCGGATACACCGAGAAAGTGTCCAGATCGATATGTGTCATGACGGTATCAAGGTGCATACAGGAACGGTGTTTCGGTAATTGCAGCACAATCACTTTGGTGGCTTGCTGATGTTTGAACAGTGAACGCGCGAGGAACTCCACACCCTGCGGTGTCGTGCGTTCTGATAAACCAATTAATACTGCGCCACGGCCAATGACTAAAACATCGCCACCTTCCAGCGTGGCGTGGTCGTAATTAAATTCGTCGTCGCCAAAGTAAGTAATAAATTCGTTATCGGTAAAGTGCGGGTGCCAGCGATATATGGCCCGTAAATTATTGGTTTCCCGTTTACGTGCTTCCTTTGCCATCGGATTAACTGATACGCCGTTATATATCCAGCAGGAGGTATCACGGGTAAATAAATGATTGGGTAAAGGCTTAATCACGAAGTCATTTAACTGATGCGTATCTGTGACCATATTATGGAATGTATCGGGAATTTCACTGTATGTTAATCCGCCGCTCATAAACCGGGCCGTTTGCCGGTGAGGAAGATCGGCCAGCCAGCCACGAATCTCTTCGGCAAATTGTGGCCCAAGCCGGTAATCCGAGATTTGCCGGCTGAGCAGCCAGTCTTTGGCCTCGCGGTTATCGAGGGTTTCCGTCAGCAGGTCAGTGAGCAATAAGACTTCCACACCTTGCTGGCGCAAGGTCTGACTGAAGACGTCATGCTCTTTTCCGGCGCGCTCAACGGAAAGTACGTCATCGAATAATAATTCCTGACAATTCGACGGGGTGAGTCGCTGTAAACTTAAATTTGGCCGGTGAAGCATCATGCTGCGAAGTTGGCCTATTTCGGATCCTACATAATGCCGTTTCATATTTATCCCTTTTTATAAAAAGAAGACCAAATAATGTTTTGGGCAAATGAATTACGCGGAGAATAAATAATATATTCAACCTGAAATGGAATGTGCCCGTAACGGAGTGAATAATATTCCGCTCAGGCATTTAATATGTGATTCAGATCGCATCAGAATAAACGGATGAAAGAGGTTATATGTTGATTGATAAGCGTCATTGTTTTATTTATTAGCGGGCGCAGTAAAGTGAATAATAAACGAAATATCAGCGTAATTATTTATCCTGACAGTAAATGACCGATTGAGATAATGTTTACTCAGTTATAATCCGCTAAAAAATAAGGGGTTTATTTCTCGTCTGCATAGAATGTCTTTTTTCATGATTAAATATTTATAAATACTCTGAAACCTTAAATAACTATGATTTATTTGGGGTGTTTTCGGTTTAATTAACTTTGTGATCTGTGAGTGAGTTTTTATAAAAAATCCGTAATACCAACAGGATGAAAGGGCCACACTGAATACGTTTTCAGGGTTTATGCAATCTGACTGCATAACCATTGTTTACCGGCTACGGGTGATGTTCAGCCACAAAAATATCCCCCAGAAAGTCAAAATTTTGATCCCGCTCTGGCAAGCAGACAGCAAACAGGATTAGTATTTATGAAACGCTGTTTCACTCATGCATTACAAACCCGAGGTTATGATGATCACAGGAAACATCCACGCACTGCATCTCGTCCCTTATCTGCCCGCTGAGCTGCGCGAGGCCATTGAATACGTTAAACAACACATCACGCCGGACACCCCGTTGGGTAAACACGATATCCGCGGCAACGACGTTTTTGTGCTGGTTTCCAATGATTCCACTGCGCCACAGGCTGAACGCCGTGCCGAGTTCCACGCACGTAATCTGGATATCCAGATTATCCTCAACGGCACCGAAGGCATGACGTTCAGCAACTTACCGGCAGGGTATGTCGATACCGACTGGCTGGAAGAGAAAGACATCGCGTTCCTGGCTGCCGGTGAGCAGGAAAAAACCATGATCATGCAGACCGGCGATTTCGTGGTGTTTTATCCGGGCGAAGTGCATAAACCGCTGTGCGCCGTCGGCGAACCGGCCAATGTGCGTAAAGCCGTGGTGAAAATGAACGTCAGCGCATTGTCCGCTTAATGCTTATTGTGTAGCGCTTTGTGCGCTTGATCAGCTTCATCCGCCAGCGACGCAGCCTGCCGAGACGTTCCGGCGCTTTGAGTTTGTGTTTGATCCACACCACCTGCCACGGCTGGAGACGCATCTGGCCGTTAAATACTTCTCCGCTAATCAGATCCTTCCCTTCGACCGCCAGCTTCAGCATCTGCGAATGATCGCTGATATTGAATATGCAGCTGATCCGGTCTTCGGTTTTCGGATCATAGCGTTCCATCGCAAACAGCGATTTGCCCAGATCAAACACGCGCTGGCCAGCCTGCGGTGAAAATGCCGGGTGCTCGCGGCGGTGCCTGATGAGTGCCTGTAATCCGTAAAAAATGCGGGCGCGCAAGCCGTCTTTTTTTTCCAGTTCAGCTTCAATATCCATCAGATCCAGCTTTTTACGGTTGATGCGGCGGTTGATCCCGGACTGATGCATGCCGTCGAGATCGTTCTCGCTGCCCAGCAGGCTGTGAATATAAATCGCCGGGACGCCGATAAACGACAATAACAGCGCCTGTGCCGCCAGAAACTTGCGGGCTTTCATCTCGGTATTATCTTCCGGTTCGGTCAGCGCGCTCAGGTAATTAATGTTCAGTTCGTAAGGCGAATGGGTGCCGTCGCCGTTGTCTTTATAGGACACGCGGCCTTCCTTGCGCAGCGTTTCCTGCGCCATGTATTTACGTTCGTCATCGGTCAGGAAGGTTTCGGTCGGACGTAAACCGATGCCGTCGTGGCTGGCAAGAAAGTTGAAATAGGTGGTGTCAGGGTAACGGGCTTCCGCATTCAGGCTTTGCGCCCATTGGGTGAGCGTGGTGGTGTCCTGACGTAAAAAAGCGTGCAAGGTCAGCGGTGGCAGCGGGAACTGATACACCATGTGTGCCTCGTCACCTTCGCCGAAATAACTGATATTTTCGTGATGCGGAACGTTGGTTTCAGTGATGATCCGCGTGCCGGGGATCACTTCATCGAGAATAGTGCGCCAGACTTTAATGATGTTATGCGCCTGTGGCATGTGAATGCAGCGCGTCCCGGCTTCTTTCCAGATATAGCCAATCGCATCAAGGCGGATCGACTGTCCGCCGCTGGCGGCGTATTGCAACAGCACATCAATGCTTTCCAGCAAGACCTGAGGATTCTTGAAATTAATATCGATCTGATCTTCACTGAACGTCGTCCACAGATACAGTTCGGTGCCGTCGGTTTTGATAAATGGCGAGAGCAGCGGCGAAGCGCGCGGGCGCACGACGCGGCTGTAATCCAGCTCGGGATTAGCGGCAATAAAGTAATCTTTGTAATACGGATCGTCATGCAGATAGCCTTTCATCCATTCGCTTGAGCGGGAAATATGGTTGATCACGCAATCAAACATCAGGTTGAAATTGGCCGAAAGGTGATGAATATCTGACCAGCCACCAAGATGTTCATCGATCCGCCGGTAGTCAATGACGCTGAAGCCGTCGTCTGAACTGTACGGATACATCGGCAGAATATGGATGTCGCTGATAATGTCGCGCAGATAAGTGTTAGCGAAATGATTGAGCGTCGCCAGCGGCGGTTGCTCGCCGTGACGGATATTATCGCCATAAGTAATCAGATAAATATTGGTACCATCCACCCAGCGGGTGGTGCGGTGTTTGCCGTAATTCCATTTGTCGGCGAGATGCAGGATTTTTTTCAGCAGGTCGGCGATGTGTTCCCGGGGGTAAATCCTGCTTAACAGGCTTTCCAGCCGCAGAACATACTCAAGATTGACTGAGCTCATATCGGTTCCTTCTTCTGCATTTTTGTTTTTTTGACCAAAGCGCTTTAAAAAGGTTAGCTGAAAATGCAGTCTTCTGGCGGGAACGGGCGGGATAAAGTGCAAAACGATGTAAAGATTGCAGCGTGCAGGAAGTGTATCCTTACTGCACGCCCGGGGGAAATCAGTCGTTACCGAGGGTGGCAACCATCACCGCTTTGATGGTATGCAGACGGTTTTCAGCCTGATCAAATACTACGCTGTGGCTGGATTCAAAGACTTCATCGGTGACTTCCATGCCGCCGTGCAGGCCATACTCTTCCGCCATTTGTTTGCCCAGCGTGGTCTGGTCGTCATGGAAGGCTGGCAGACAGTGCAGGAATTTCACCTGCGGATTGCCGGTCAGCGCCAGCATCGCGCTGTTGACCTGATAAGGGCGTAGCAAATTAATACGCTCTTTCCAGACTTCTTTCGGCTCGCCCATGGAAACCCACACGTCGGTATACAGGAAATCAGCCTCTTTCACGCCGGTCGCAATATCTTCGGTCAGGGTAATGCTGCCGCCATTTTCTTTCGCCAGGTGCTCACAGGTGGCGACCAGTTCTGCTTCCGGCCAGCAGGCCGACGGTGCGACAAGGCGCAAATCCAGACCGCATAATGCGGCGGCTTCCAGCAGCGAATTGCCCATATTGTTACGGGTGTCGCCCAGATAGGCCAGACGCATGCCTTTCAGTGGCTGGCCCGGCAGGTGTTCCTGCATGGTCAGCAGGTCAGCCAGCAACTGCGTCGGGTGGAATTCGTTGGTTAAGCCATTCCACACGGGGACACCGGCATATTGCGCCAGAATTTCCACTTTATCCTGACCGTAACCGCGATACTGAATACCGTCGTACATGCGGCCAAGGACGCGGGCAGTATCTTTCATCGATTCTTTGTGGCCGATCTGGCTGCCGCTTGGGCCGAGATAGGTGACTTTCGCCCCCTGATCGTATGCGGCAACTTCGAAAGAGCATCGGGTGCGGGTTGAGTCTTTTTCGAAGATGAGCGCGATGTTTTTGCCTTGCAGGCGGGCTTTTTCGGTGCCGTTTTTCTTAGCCGCTTTTAATTCTGCGGAGAGTTTCAGCAGTGACGAAATCTCTGACGGGGTAAAATCCAGTAACCTGAGAAAATGACGTTTACTCAACAAACTCATGATGTCGCTCCATAGCGCGTAAGCATTTCGGATTGAATTTAAATTCAATTTAACTGGATGAATATGCAAATACAACCCCGCAGCAAAAACTTTGTCGTTTATAGTGGAGACGCGCCCTGCGGTGTGTGAAAATAGCGTACAAACGTCACATTGATTGAGGACAGAGATATGGCAAACCGTGAATTGCTGGAAGAACAACGTGAAGAGACTCGCTTAATCATCGAAGAACTGCTGGATGATGGCAGTGATCCTGACGCGCTTTACACTATCGAACACCACTTATCTTCAGAGAAGTTTGAAGTTCTGGAGAAAGCAGCAGTTGAAGCATTCAAACTGGGTTATGAAGTCACTGACGCTGAAGAACTGGAAGTGGAAGATGGTTCAACCGTGATGTGCTGCGACGTGATCAGTGAAATCGCGCTGAAAGCGGAGTTGATCGACATCCAGGTTGAGCAACTGATGAATCTGGCCGAGGCCAACGGCGTCAACTATGACGGCTGGGGCACTTACTTCGAAGGCGATGACGACGAAGAAGGTGAAGAAGGCGAAGACGAAGATTTCATTGATGAAGATGATGACGGAAAACGTCATTAATCTGAATGCCTCCCCCTTCGCAGGGGGAGGCGTTAATTAAAGCACGTCCCCGTTACTCTCAATCACTTTCTGATACCAGCCGAAACTCTCCTTTTTCGAGCGTGCCATTGTGCCGCTGCCATCATCGTTTTTATCGACGTGAATGAAGCCATAACGTTTGCTGTACTGCCCGGTGGTAAACGACACGCAGTCGATGCAGCCCCACGGCGTATAACCCATCAGATCCACGCCGTCTTCCAGCACGGCTTTTTTCATCTGTGCGATGTGTGCTTTCAGATACGCAATGCGGTAATCATCGTGAATGACGCCGTCATCACCCGCTTTGTCGATCGCACCAAAGCCATTCTCGACAATAAACAGCGGCTTCTGATAACGCTCGTACAAAATATTCAGGGTGTAACGTAGCCCGACGGGATCAATCTGCCAGCCCCAGTCAGACGCTTTCACATGCGGATTCGGCACGCTGCCCGCAAAACCTGACAAGCCATTATCATCACTCGGATTGTGCGCTGAAATCGCGTTGCTCATGTAATAGCTCAGGCCGATGTAATCCGCACAGCCATCGCGAAGTGCCTGTAAATCGCCATCTTCCATTTTGATGTTGAAGCCGCGACGTTCCCACTCTTTCAGCGCATACGCCGGGTAATAACCGCGCATATGGACGTCGCTGAACAGGAAGCGTTCGTGCATTGCTTCAACGGAATACATCACGTCGTCAGGATGGCAGGAGAACGGATAGAGCGGCACCATGGCGATCATGCAGCCAATCTGAAAATCAGGGTTGATGTCATGGCCAAGTTTCACCACTTTAGCGCTGGCCACGAACTGATGATGCAGCACCTGATACATCGTCTCTTCCGGATTTTCCTCCTCGGTAAATACCACGCCGGAGCAGCAATAACCGAACAGCGGATATTTCCAGTTACGCTGGTTATTGATCTCGTTGAAGGTCATCCAGTATTTCACTTTGCCTTTGTAACGCTCCATCACCACCTGGCTGAAACGCACAAAGAAATCGACGACCTGACGGTTTTTCCAGCCGCCGTATTCCTTCACCAGATGCCACGGCATTTCGAAGTGGGAGAGGGTGATCACCGGCTCAATATTGTGTTTGAGCAGCTCATCAAACATATCGTCATAAAATTGCAGACCGGCTTCGTTTGGCTGTAATTCGTCACCGTTCGGGAAGATGCGCGTCCAGGCAATCGAGGTGCGGAAGCATTTGAAACCCATTTCGGCGAACAACGCGATGTCTTCTTTGTAGTGCGAGTAGAAATCGACGGCTTCGTGGTTCGGATAGCTGTAGCCGTCAAGCACGCCGTCGGTCATCACCCGGTCAACGCCGTGCGCGCCGCCGGACAGGACGTCGCAAATGCTGATGCCTTTGCCGCCCTGGTTCCAGCCGCCTTCCACCTGATGCGCCGCTACCGCGCCGCCCCACAAGAAATCTTTCGGTAACTGATGATTCATTTGATTCTCCCTGGATACTTGATGAGGGCAGATTGCTTCTGCCCTGTAGATCGTAATGTCAGATTTAATTCATTTCAGCCTGCGCAGCCCGACGGGTTTCTGCCGGTACTTTTTGGGTCGCGGTAACATCGGGTTCATCTTTGAAACCGACCAGCCAGGTGAACAACGCACCGAGCACAAAGGCGACGCTAATGGACAACAGGAAACCGAGGAACTGTGGCATATGACCTTCTTTGAAGAACACCGGCAGTACGGCAATCCCCGGCAGGCAGTAGCTCCATGAAACTGCATTAAAGGAACCGGCAATCGCACCGCCAATCCCTCCTGCGACACAACTGCACAGGAAAGGTTTTTTCAGGCGCAGCGCCACACCATAAATAGCGGGTTCAGTGATACCGAACAGGCCGGTGACGCCCGCAGACAATGAGATCCCTTTCATTTCGCGGCTGCGGGTTTTCAGATACACGCCAAACATGCTGCCGGTCATCGCGAAGACGGCAGAAGCCTGCAGGCCGGTAAAAGTGTCGTAACCCAGCGTCGCGTAGTTGCCGACGGTGACCGGCGTAATGCCCCAGTGAACGCCAAGTGTGACCAGCGGCTGCCAGAATGCGCCCACCACGAAACCTGCAATGGTCGGGCTCAGGTGATAAAGGGTGTTATAAACGCCGCCAATCGCGCCACCGATCAGGTTTCCGACCGGGCCAAACACCAGCAGGGTCATCGGCACCATAATCGCGATACAGAACATCGGTGTGAACAGGTTGCGGATCACCACCGGCAGCACTTTATTGAAGAAGTGCTCGATGTAAGACATCGCCCAGACCATCAGAATGATCGGGATAACCGACGCGGTATAGCTCAGGTATTTCACCGGAATACCGAGGAAATCGAGCGTTGGTGCGGAAACCGGAATACCGACCACGTTCTGCAGGATATTCGCAATATCAGGATTACTGACCGCTTCACGCATCAGTTGCTGCATGGCCGGATCGGCGGAGTTGATCGACGTGATCTTAAAGGCCGTCAGCATATTCATGTAATCGGGGCTGATCAGCGCGCAGGCTGTAATGACTGCGGTGAAAGGATTGACGTTGAATTTTTTCGCGGCGGTGAAAGCAATCATCACCGGCAGGAAGGTAAAGGCCGTCCACGACACAAAATTAAGAATACGGTAGGTACCGCTGCTGGCGTCCATAATGCCGATGGCAGCCAGGAAGGAAATAATCCCCTGCAAAATACCGCAGGCGGCAAGCTGATAAAGGAAAGGCGTAAAGATGCTGGATATCACGTCCATGACGCGGCTGACAATACCCACATTCGGTGCAGAAACCGGTGCATTTTCGTCAATCTGGATCAGTTTCAGCACCTGCTTGTACGCGTCGCTCACGTGATTGCCGATCACTACCTGCATTTGTCCGCCGGCCTCGATAACGGTGATAACGCCTTTCACTCGTTTTAATTCTTCTTTATCGACGGCTTTATTATCTTTCAGAACAAAACGTAAACGTGTGGCGCAATGCGTGATGCTAATCACATTATTATCACCGCCAATATATTTAACAATATCCTGAGCGGTCTGAGCGTAATCAATAGCCATTGTTTATTATTCTCCTGCGGGAATACAGAGGTGAGCTTTTTTGTTTTTTTACTCGTCGGCAGGAGTGTAGCAAAAGAAAAGGTATTGTCACGATATAACAAAAATCAAATCGGGTGATTTGTTACTTATTAAAAACACCCTGTTTTTTCATTGCGCTGAGTCACGTTTTATTAACGGTAATTTCTTGCCGATGGTCTCAATAATATAAAGTACCGGGATCTGCGTGGTAATATTATATTGTCCTTCGAGGACTATTTGCGGCATGTGATAAGAGATGTTGAGGTCTGCAAGCCGCGCCAGTGTTGAGTTCTCGCTGTTAGTGAGGCTGATGATTTTGCAATTATGCTGGCTGAACTGCGTAGCAAAACGCAGTACTTCTTCCGTTTCACCCGAGACAGAAAGAATAATAGCGATAGCGTCTTTATACATATCACTGTTGATCGGGAAATAAGGATCATCAATAAAGGTACTGAATTTTCCGACATTAGAGAAAAAGCGTGCGCTGTATTTTCCTAATGAACCTGATGTCCCGACGCCGACAAATATAATACGCTGCGCATTGGCAATCTGGCGGGCGGCCTTTTCTAATAATTCATCAAATTCACTGTTATTAATACTTTTGAAATAACTGATGATCTCACTGATGCCAAACGACACCGGTGGCTTTTCTTCATGCTCTAAAAACAACTTGAAACGGATACGAAATTCGGAATAACCGTCGCAATCCATTTTCTTGCAGAAGCGCAAAACTGTCGTGGTCGAGACACCTGCGGCATCCGCCAGTTCACGAATGGTCATGTACATGACTTTATCGCCGTTTTTGACGATGTAGTTGTAGACCGTCAGTTCCAGTTCGTTTAACGCGGAAATGGCTTTATGTGTGAACATTCAGATGCCTGTTTGCAAAGCGCGAATAAAGAACGTCAACGGTGTCAGAGGTGTTTTAACATCGTCACTTCACAATCGACATGGCCGGTGTTGCCGAGGGCGCAGTCAATGTGATGGAAACCCAGACGTTCATACAGCGCAATCGCCTGGGTCAGACTGGCGGTGGTTTCCAGATAGCAGCGGGCAAAGCCCTGCTGGCGTGCATGTTCAATGGCCTGTAAGGCCAGTCGTTTTGCCAGCCCCTGACCGCGCAGTGCTGGCATAAAATACATCTTCTGCAATTCACACAGATCGTTATCTGCACCGGATAAGGGTGCGACGCCGCCACCGCCCGCGACCACCCCGTCCAGTTCTACCACCCAGTAGGCACAACGGGGCTGGCTGTAGGCTTCAAACAGGTGATCCAGATTCGGATCAGCGACGGTATAGCCTTTATCGGCGGTCAGGCCAAATTCGGCAGAAACGTGGCGGATCACGTTAGCGATGGCAGCGTTATCTTCATGGCGTATCGGGCGCACCCGCACGCTGACAGGAAGGGAGGTCGTCATGTTACTCACTCAGTTTCAATAACAGGCAAACAAACAGACCGTTTTAATACCATTTTAGGGCGTGCTGATGCAACGCCGCAGGCGTTTCCCGATGATTTTACTTATCCCAAATGCGAATTTTTTTCATTGGCAGAGGGAATAATTCGTTGCCTGAAAGGTCAGAGACATGATTAAATCTTCATCGTTACACAATGTGCTCTGCCACCTTTCTTTATTTTAAGAAGGGCGGCTTCCCATTCCTTTCAGGACGAAAGATAAAAATGTCAGATAATAATCAATATAACGATAACCTGCATCAGGTACGTTTTCATGGCAAGGGCGGAGAGTATTTCGCAATATGGCTGGTTAATGCATTATTAACCATCATCACTCTGGGGATTTATTCGGCATGGGCGACCGTTCGCCGTCGTCGTTATTTCCTCGGTAATACCGAAATTAATGGCGACCGTTTTGATTACCACGCAAAACCCGTTCAGATATTGAAAGGACGTTTGCTGGTGATTGGCGGCATTATCGTCTTTTATATTCTGGCCGCACTGCTGCCTCAGCTGGCTCTGTTGATTGCGCTGGTTTTCCTCGCGCTATTGCCCTGGGTGATTATCCGCAGCTGGCGTTATAACGCGATCATGACCAGTTACCGTGGCGTGCGTTTTAACTATCACTGCAAAACAGGCCGCGCGTACTGGACAATGTATCTGTGTCCGATTCTGTTAATGCTGGCGCTGTATATTCCGATCACTGCGGTGGTATTAATTGCCGTTCAGATGGCCAGTATCAGCGCGATTCTGATCAGCGTGGTATTAGTGGCGGTGGCATTGGTACCGGGTGTGGCAGCGGTGCAGGGTATTATCAGCGCCATGACACACGATCTGTATGTGAATAATCTCTTTTTCGGCAATACCGCTTTCCGCGCTGATCTGAAAAAAGCCGCATTTATTAAATATAGCCTGCTGGGCATTGTGTTATTCCTGCCTTTCCTGATCATCGCCCTGTGGCTGATGGGTTCCTTCTTCACTACGCTGTTACAGATGGCTTATATGGGGGGCATGTCTGAAGACATGGCGGGCATGATGCTGATGAGCAATTTATTCAGCTTCATTCTGGCCTTCATCATCATGTTTGTCGGCGCGCTGGTGGTGGCGAGCTATCAGGTGGTGGCTGTGCGCAATTACGTCTTTAACCAGACGCAAATCGGTGACCGCGTGAAACTGCGTTCATCCATGAAAACGATGTCTTATCTGGGTCTGCTGTTCACCAATGCGCTGATTGTGGTCTGCTCGCTGGGGCTCGCAACGCCTGTCGCCCATGTCCGTTCCGCCCGCTATATGGCAGCCTGCACGGCGGTGACCGGTGATTTATCCCTGCTGGAAGTTCAGGCGCATGCTGACACCGCCAACACGGCAGTGGCAGAAGAAGTGACTCAGGCGTTCGACCTTGGCGTCGGAATGTAATGCATGATCATTGAAGGCTTTTATCAGCCTCCTGGACGGGCAGCTCGCAAGGCTGCCCGCCTTTTTTTGGGCGGCGACCCGTGTCTGGCGCTGGAAACTGAAAACCTGAACCCGACTTTTTCTCTCAGCGAGATCGAGGTTTCTGATGCGCTGGGCACGATCCCGCTGTTTCTCACTTTTCCCGATGGMGGCCGTTTTGTGCCTGCCGATGACGGTGCATTTCGTCACTGGTTACGGCAGCATCGCCGGCCCGGCTGGGTATACCGCATGGAAAGCCATAAGCGCGGGGTGCTCCTCACCTTACTGGCGACCTGCCTGCTGATTTTCTTTTATATCTACGGTTTATTGCCGTGGGCCAGCAATGTGATTGCGCAGCGAATTCCCACCACTGTTGAGCAAAACCTCGGGCGTCATACGCTGACACTGCTCAGCGCCAGTGATTTCCGGGATTCGGCGTTGCCTGCCGATAAACAGAAAGCACTTCAGCAGCTTTTCCAGCAGGTGATCCCGCCGTCATTACGCACCGACCGTACGCCGGTCCGGCTGAAGCTGATGAATATTCCCGATGTGGCTAACGCTTTCATGCTGACTGACGGCACGCTGATCCTCAGCGATAAACTGGTGGCGTTTAGCCCGGGTGATGACGCGCTGGCAGGGGTAATGCTGCATGAGATGGGACATCACGCTTACCGGCATCCCATGCGCATGCTGGTGCGTTCCTCGCTGGTGTCCCTCACGCTGTTATGGATGACCGGAGATGTCAGCGGCATTGGCGATACCTTATTACAAACGGCATCGCTGGCGAATGAACTGCAATTTTCCCGCGGTATGGAGCGTGAAGCGGATAACTGGGCGATAGCAGAAATGAAGCGGGAAGGGCGCTCGCTTGAGCAAATGGCGGAAATATACAGCAGGGTATCCGCAGAATCGCAGAAGGAGAAAGCGGACGGCGTGTTACCTGACTGGCTCAGCACACATCCTGCGATGCAGTCACGTAT
>NZ_JBFUHK010000031.1:0-49453 GCF_056402435.1 Rahnella sp. P4_A8
TGCTGAATGAGGTCAGGAGACAGGAGGTCAGCGAGGCTTTGAACTTCATCGGGGGCAGTAAGATTGATAATACCGAGAGCTTGTGAAAGTTCCATTTAAAAAGGGTCCATGATGAGCATGAACCCTTTTTACACGAGCCACCGGATCGGTCAACTGATCCTTAAACGATCGGCATTAGCCCGGGTGGCTCGTTTTTTTATGTCAGCACGTTGTGACTCAAGCTTGAATCAGGATCCGCTGTAAACAAAACGGGCCATGTCATGTGAGGGGGATCACGTATGCTTAAGTATTGTACTGATGTATATGTGGGCGTAACATAATAACTCAGGTGATTACTTTAACCTCTAACAATGGAACCCATGATGAAGTCCCTGATGTCGTTTTTTAATCAGCATGCCAAGGTGATGCCTGCCCTCCTGTCGATCACCATCATCCTCATTGAAGCCTCCATCGCCCTTTATATTTTGCGCAATATTTAATCACGATAATCTGCTGAGTTTTACATCCGTCACCTCATTAATACTCGGCATTTAACTTGCCTGACTCTTAATTTCATCTATTTAAGAATTCCTTTAAGCATATTCATTTGCCTGACGTGTTGTGCGTGAAAAATAAACGACTTGACGCTGACACGTATCAGCTTTAGTTTTTATTTAACTTAACAGGAACCTTGTTCCATATACCGGAACTCACTCCTTTATGACCACATTAGAAAATGCGGCTGCGGTACTGAAATTATTTTCAAAACAGGGGATTAGTCAGGGGCATCCCGGTTTGTCATTCAGTGATGTGGTCGAAAATTTAAAATTACCGAAAAGTACGGTGTCCCGTCTGCTGATGACGATGGAAACGCAAGGGCTGCTGGAACGTGACCCGGACAGCCGTCTGTACCGCATCGGAAAATTATTACTGGCCGTCTCCAGCCATTATTTGTCGGCCCCGCTGGTGGATTTAGCGTCGCCGTATATGACGCAACTCAGTCAGCTGACGCAATGCACGGGTTATATCTCGATGCTGGAAGGGCGCGACATTATGGTGATGCGCATGTTTCCCGGCAGAACGTATCTGCAAGTGGTTACTCCGGCCGGAAGCCTTTTGCCCGCTCACGAAACGGCTATCGGGCGCGCGATCCTTTCGCGCTATACCGATGATCAGGTTCTGGCGCGGTTTAGCGGAAAATATCAGGCGAATTCTGCTAATTCGCCTGAGAGCAAGGAGGTTTTGTTAGCCAGGCTGGCCGATGTCCGCCTGACGGGGGTGTCATTTGCCAACAACGAAACGTTGCTGGGAATAAGTACCTTAGCCACCAGTATTTTTAATAAGCACCGTAATGAAACCGTTGGATTATGTTTATCTTTCCCTTCGCCGGCGCAGGGGAAAGAAATTCCGGAAGGAATAAAAGAAGGGCTGATTGCCGTAACCCGGCAAATTGCCGAAAAATTGGGTGATGAGTATTGGCATTTATCTAAAACGGCCATGTAGCAGCCGTCAGGATAATGACGAATAACGGACCCGGATTATTTGCTATGTGAAATACTTGCTCAACACCAGGGGCCTTATGTCAGATCAACCTGCAAAGAATAATAAGGAGAATCCGCTAAAGGATATTGGCACTCTCATCGTGATGATTCTGTTGTCTGTTTTAGGCGCAATCATCGGTGTCCAGCAGATTACTACTTTAGGCGTTACGCCAAATACCTCGATTATAGGCGCGCTGTTTGCCATGTTACTGGCACGCATTCCGATGCAGGCTTTTTACCGCTACCGTTCTGTTCATACGCAGAATCTGGCGCAAACCGTCATTTCATCTGCGACCTTTGGTGCGGCAAACAGTTTGCTGATGCCGATCGCTATTCCTTATGTCATGGGCCAGCCGCAACTGATCATGCCGATGTTTACCGGTGTGGCCGCAGCGATGTTGCTCGATGCCTACCTGCTTTATCGCCTGTTCGACACCAAAGTGTTCCCGGCCAGTAATGCGTGGCCACCCGGTGTTGCAGCGGCTGAAGCGATTAAAGCCGGTGATAACGGCGGGCGTCAGGCCTGGCTGCTGGTCGCGGGCGTGGTTGTTGGTGTGGCTGGAGCGATGCTGAAAATCCCGATGGCGGCTTTCGGCACGGCGTTTATCGGCAATATCTGGGCGCTCAGCATGTTTGGTATTGGCTTGCTGATCCGCGCTTATGCGCAGCCGGTCGCCGGGCTGGACCTCAACGCGCTGTATATTCCTCACGGCATGATGGTCGGCGCGGGGCTGGTGTCGCTGCTGCAGGTGATTCAGGTGGTGCGTGCTAAACATGCCGACGCCAAAACGACCTTTACCCAACCGGCGAAAGAGGTGCGTAAAGCACTCGGGCTGGGCGCATTCGGTTATATCGCCATCGCGGCACTGCTGGCGCTGGCGGGCGGCCTGTACAGTGAAATGTCAGTCAGCATGCTGATTGCGTTCGTGATTTACGCCGCCTTTGCCGCCTTCTTTCACGAGCTGATTGTCGGGATTGCCGCGATGCACTCCGGCTGGTTCCCTGCCTTTGCCGTGGCGCTGATTACCTTAATTATCGGTATTCTGATTGGTTTCCCACCGCTGGCGTTATGCGTCCTGACGGGCTTTACCGCCGCTACCGGTCCGGCATTTGCTGATATGGGTTTTGATCTGAAAGCCGGATTTATTTTGCGCGGTTATGGCAAAGATTTGCAGGCTGAACTTTACGGCCGCCGCATCCAGTTATTCGCCGCATTGCTGGCATTTGTCATCGCCATTCCGGTGGTGTGGTACGCCCATTACGGTTACTTCGCCCAGGATTTAGTGCCGCCGGTGGCGCGGGTTTATGCCAAAACCATTCAGGCCGGTGCTCAGCCGGGCATTGCACACAGCCTGCTGATCTGGGCGATTCCGGGCGCATTGATTCAGCTGATTGGCGGACCGAAACGCCAGCTTGGCGTACTGCTGGCGACCGGTTTGCTGATCAACAGCGTGATGGCCGGATGGGCCGTGGTCTGCGGCATCGTGCTGCGCATTATCATTATCCGGATCTGGGGTGAAAAAGGGCGTACGCCTATGGAAGTGCTGGCGGCAGGTTTTATTGCCGGTGACGCGCTTTACAGTTTCTTCACGTCGATCTTCAGTGCCAAAAAGTAGTGAGTACCGCACCAACACCAGGGCTGATGTTCAGCCAGCATTAAACACCTGACTGTTCCACGATGAACAGCACCCGCGACCGTTTTGGCTACTGCGTGAAATACGCCGGTCGCGATGTTTTAAGAGGACTGAGTGATGAGTTTGCAACAGACATTAACGGTATTCGAACTGATTGACAGCGCCCACGTCAGCGGTCAGGACATTGTGGACTTGTTCGCCCGTTATCCGGGGATTACCGCCAGCACACACCGCGCTGACGGCCCGAAAGGTGGCACTGATTTTGTGCGTATCACTGTGCCGGGCAGTCAGGGTAAAAGCAGTGGTGGCACGGCACCCACGCTTGGGATTATCGGTCGTCTGGGCGGGATTGGCGCGCGTCCGACGCGTATCGGTCTGGTCTCTGATGGCGATGGTGCGATTGCCGCTGTCACCAGCGCACTTAAACTGGCTGATATGCAGCGCAAGGGCGATGTGCTCGACGGTGATGTGATTATCACCACCCACATTTGCCCGAACGCACCGACCCGTCCGCATGATCCGGTCGATTTTATGGATTCGCCGATTGATGACGTGACCATGAACGACAACGAAGTGGTGGACGGCGTGGACGCGATCCTGTCTATCGACACCACCAAAGGCAACCGCATCATCAATCACAAGGGTTATGCCATTTCACCGACGGTGAAAGAGGGTTACATCCTGCGTGTTTCTGAAGATTTGCTGCGCATCATGGAAATGACCAGCGGCAAACCGGCGGTCACTTTTCCGATTACCACGCAGGACATCACGCCTTACGGCAACGGTGTGCATCATCTGAACAGTATTCTGCAACCGTCAACGGCGACGACCGTGCCGGTGGTCGGTGTGGCTATTACGGCGGAATCTGTTGTGCCGGGCTGTGGCACCGGGGCAAGTCATGAAGTGGATATCGCACTGGCGGCAAAATTTGCTGTTGAAGTGGCGAAAGAGTTTGGCCGCGGCACTTGTCAGTTCTTTGATGCCGATGAATATCAACTCCTGTTGTCGCTGTACGGAAGCTTGCGTCACCTGCAAAACCGGAAGTAACACGATGATGACATCCCTTGCGACGTTAACAATCGGACAGGCACCACGCAGCGACATTATGCCGCTGCTGATGGAACATCTGCCGGCCGGGTCAGTCACCCATGTGGGCTTACTCGACGGGTTAAGCAGGGAGCAAATAGAGCAGCGTTATGCGGCTGCTGAGGGCGACGCTGTACTGGTCACCCGCCTGCTGGATGGTTCGCAGGTTACGATGGCTGCGCACCGCGTGGAAAGCGGATTACAGGAAAAAATCGACGTACTGGAAGCCCTGGGTTGCATGACCATTCTGCTGCTTTGCACCGGCGAATTTCATCATCTGCATGCTAACAATGCGCTGCTGCTGGAGCCTGACCGCATTATTCCACCGTTGATCGCCTCAATAGTCGGTCAGCATCGTGCGGGGATTGTGGTGCCGGTTGAATCACAGGTGGTTGAGCAGGCGAACAAATGGCGAAAATTAGCCAAAGCGCCCTGTTTTGCTGTTGCCAGCCCTTATCTTTCTGACGATCAGGCGCTGACGGACGCGGCGATGCATCTGGCTGAACAGGGTGCGGAAGTCGTGGTGCTTGATTGCATCGGTTTTAACCGCCATCACCTCGATGTGCTGAAAAAATATCTGAATATTCCGGTGCTGTTACCGAATGTACTGATGGCAAAACTGGCGGCGGAACTGGTGGTTTGAGGTATGACTGAGGGGCGAACAGCTACCCACAATGGCACTGTGCGGCCGTAAAATCAAATCAGCGCTACCGCTTTGCGGGCGGTGTCGTCTCGTGCGGATAAAGCGGTAATAATCAGTGACAGAAGGCGCTTTCTGCCCCTAATATGAAGGCTCTGAAATTTATCGCAAAGGGCCAATCTATGTTGAAAAATAATGAGTATTTTGACGGGAAAGTAAAGTCGATTGGTTTTGACAGCGAAAGCACGGGTTCAGCCAGTGTTGGCGTGATGGCCGTCGGTGAATATACTTTCGGCACTGCAAAGCCGGAAGAAATGACGGTGATCAGCGGTTCACTGAAAGTGTTGATCCCGGGATCACCGGACTGGCAGGTATTTAAGCCAGGCGAGACGTTCTACATTCCGGGTAAAAGTGAATTCAACTTACAGGTCGGCGAAACCACCTCATACCTCTGTAAGTATCTGACTAAATAACTTCTTCAGACACAGAAAAGGCGCTCATGAGCGCCTTTTTTACGTTTTGCATCCGGTCTTAGCGTTGCGCTTCGCCGCCTAATGCCTCGATCAGGTTCTGGATCAGCGCTGCCAGTTCACCGGTCATCAGCACGAAATCTGCATCGAAACGCCCAGCGAAGTCTTCGCGGTCGATATCTTCGTTTTGATCACGAATGACGTCGCTGAATTTCAGGCGCTTAATGCTGCCGTCGTCCGCCAGCACCACGGCGATACGTTCCTGCCAGTCAACCGCCAGCTTAGTCACCAGTTTGCCGTTCTCGATATGCGTGGCGATTTCATCGCTGACCAGCACCTGTTTCTTACAGCGGATCACGCCGCCTTCCTCCAGAATCGCTTTCAGCTCGGCTTCGTCCTGCAGCGTAAAACCGGCGGGGGTATCGCCGGAACGCACCCATTCGGTCAGCGTCAGTTCGATCGGGCTTTCCATGGTCAGTGGCACCACTGGCAGCGAACCGAGGCTTTTACGCAGCAGCGCCAGCATGTCTTCGGCTTTCTTGGCGCTGGCGGCGTCAACCATGATCAGGCCGTTAACGGTATCAATCCACATGAATGTCTGGCTGAACCGGCTGAAGGCGCGCGGCATCAGGCTGTGCAACACTTCATCTTTCAGGGAATCTTTTTCAGTCTTTTTCAGCTTGCGGTGTTGTTCACCTTCGAGCTGCTCAATTTTGGCCTGTAACTCCTGTTTAATCACCGGAGAAGGCAGGATTTTTTCTTCTTTACGGGCGCAGATCAGGATCTGACCACCGTTGACATGCGTCAGCGCATCGCCGCCGTGGGAACCCATCGGGGAGACCCAGCCGGTTTTCGACATGTCCTGGCTGCCGCACGGGGTAAAGGTGAAAGCACTGAGCTGTTTTTCCATTTCGTCAGCAGATAACGAAACTTCACGGCTCAAACGGTAAACTAACAAATTTTTAAACCATAACATGGCGTTATCCCTGTCCCGGCGCACTCGTGGT
The DNA here is from genome assembly GCF_056402435.1 of Rahnella sp. P4_A8. Classification (NCBI taxonomy): domain Bacteria; kingdom Pseudomonadati; phylum Pseudomonadota; class Gammaproteobacteria; order Enterobacterales; family Yersiniaceae; genus Rahnella; species Rahnella sp. P4_A8. The sequence continues at coordinate 6,358 of NZ_JBFUHK010000031.1, forward strand.
ACGCTGAATAAATGAATGCAGGGCGGCATGATAACCAATTGAGCGTCAGCCGTCGTTAAGAAATCGCCGCACCCTGTAACATTGCATAACAGCTTATTCTGGTGACAGTCGCGTCTGGCTTCTAAACTGAATAAACTCAAAAAAACTGACCCTGCAAAGTGTAAAAGGAGAGCAACACGTGCGAATTGGCATTGATTTAGGCGGCACAAAAATAGAAGTCATTGCGTTATCTGATGAAGGTAAAGAGCTGTTTCGCAAACGGGTCGATACGCCGAGAAATGACTACGAACGTACGCTCAAAGCGATTGAAGGGCTGGTGCTGGACGCCGAAAAAGCCACAGGTCAACGTGGCAGCGTGGGGCTGGGGATCCCCGGCACCTTGTCGCCATTTACCGGTAAGGTGAAAAATTCCAACTCGGTCTGGCTGAACGGACAACAGCTGGATGAGGATCTGGCGCTGCTGTTAAAACGCGAAGTACATATTGCCAACGATGCCAATTGCCTGGCGGTGTCAGAAGCCACTGACGGCGCGGGCGCGGGCCGTCACACCGTATTTGCCGTGATAATCGGTACCGGTTGCGGTTCCGGTGTGGCGCTTCACGGTGCGGCGCATGCGGGCGGCAACGGCAATGCGGGGGAATGGGGGCATAACCCGCTGCCGTGGCAGGATGAAGAAGAAATGCAGTTTGCCCGTGAAGTCCCGTGTTACTGCGGGAAATCAGGCTGCGTCGAGACCTTTGTTTCCGGCACCGGTTTTGCAGAAGACTATTTTCGTTTGTCCGGTCAGCGGCTCAAAGGCGCAGAGATTATTGCGCTGGTGGAGCAGGGCGATGAAACTGCAGAACAGGCGCTCGGGCGTTATGAGCGTCGTCTGGCCAAGGCGCTGGCGAACGTGGTGAATATCCTCGACCCGGACGTGATTGTTTTTGGGGGCGGCATGAGTAACGTGGATCGTTTGTATCAGACGGTGCCGCTGCTGATTAAACAATGGGTGTTTGGCGGGGAATGTGAAACGCCGATCCTCAAAGCCGTACACGGTGATTCGAGCGGCGTACGCGGCGCTGCCTGGCTTTGGCCGCAATCACGTTTCGCGTTGTAAGCCATTATCCGTTTATCAACTTCAAGGGCGCAGATTTTGCGCCCTTTCCGTTTGTAACCCGCTTCAGTCAGAACATCTTGCTCAGTACGTTTTCCAGCGCATTGACCAGGATCTGGCTGTGTTCTGCGGTAAAGACCAGCGGCGGGCGGATCTTCAAAATGTTGGCATGCGGGCCGGAGGCGCCAATCAGCACGCCTTCTTCGCGCAGTGCGTTGACCACCGCCAGCGCGGTAACGGAATCCGGCCCGCCGTTTTCGTTGACGAAATCGACGCTGACGAACAGCCCTGCGCCACGTACGCTGCCAATCGCCGGGAAGCGTTGAGAGAGTGCGGTGATTCCGTCAAGAATGGCTTTACCCGCCAGCCCGACACTGGCAATCAGGTTTTCCTGCTCGATAACTTCCAGCACCGCCAGCCCGACCGCAGAAGACACGGTATTGCCGCCGAAGGTATTGAAATAACTCGATTCACTGCCGAAGCGTTCCAGGATGTGCGGCTGAATAGTGATGCCCGCTATCGGGTGTCCGTTACCCATCGGTTTGCCGAGCGTCACGATATCTGGCAACACGCCGTGGCGCTGGAAGCCCCACATATGTTCGCCGGAACGGCCATAGCCCGGCTGGACTTCGTCGGCGATATACAACGCCCCGGCTTCGTGAATAACGTCGATGGCTTCTTTCAGAAAACCGGCCGGATCGAAGAAACCGCCGTCGCTGGTGAAGAAGGTGTCGATCATCAGGGCAGCCGGTTTGATGCCATGGCGATCCATATCCGCCAGTGCGGCACGGATGTCGTTGGCAAAGCGCTTGCCAACTTCAGCCGGGTTAGCCGGGTGGTGAACCGGTGCCGGAATCACCCGCGCATCACCGTTCACTTTAACGTATGGCCCCATCGAGGCCGATAGCCCGGCAATCGCTTTGGTCATGCCGTGATAGCTGAATTCGGTGACGATAACGCCGGTGCCGCCGGTAAAATCTTCGGCGATACGCAGCGCCAGATCGTTAGATTCGCTGCCCGTGCAGGTGAACATTACCTGGCTCAGCTCAGCGGGCATGGTGCCCACCAGTTTTTCGGCGAAGTTCAGGACATTTTCATGCAGATAACGGGTGTGCGTGTTCAGCGTGGATGCCTGACGCACCAGCGCTTCCAGCACATGAGGATGGCAATGGCCAACGGAAGGCACGTTGTTGTAGACGTCGAGATAACGGCGGCCATCAGCGTCATACACCCACACGCCTTCGCCGCGCACCAGATGCACTGGATTCTTGTAGAACAACTGGTAAGCCGGGCCCAGCAAACGACGGCGGCGTTCTATCATCGCCAGATTGTCGGCTGAAATATTGCCGCTGCTGGCGGCATCAAACGCATTGGTTTTCAACATGAGAGTCATCTCCTGACAGGCGGTTTCAACGTCACTGCCGGTGTGCAAAAAAATGCCATGACGGCGGAAGGTGATTTGATAATGCGCCGGGGAAAGCGGTAAAACTTGACCTCAGCGCGCTGACTGCTGTGCGTTGCAGTCAACTTTTCGCCGTCAGCGCGTCACGCGTGTTTTGCGGTCAACATTTGCTGTTCCTGAGTCAAGCGACGAAAACGCGCCCCTTCCATTCTGGCTATCCGCAATATCGATTTGATTTAACCGGTACGGAGTGGAACCTGATGACTGCAAAACAATCTGACATGCTCGATGACACCAGCCTGAATCTGCTGGCAACAGAAGCATTGCGCCGCTATTCCCCTGATCTGCAAGGGCATCTTTCGCTGATCTGCCGGTCGGAAAATGCCACTTTTTTACTGCGCTGCCCCGACGGCGAACGTTATGCACTGCGTGTTCACCGCGGGGGCTATCACCAGCGGGATGAAATAGAGAGTGAACTGGCGTGGCTGGATGCGCTGCGTGAAAGCGAGATTCAGGTGCCTGAGGCAGTAAAAGGGCGGGATGGTACCGCTGTGCAAACTGTCGCGGTGAGCGAAACTGAAAACCGCAATGTGGTGATTTTTCGCTGGATTGAGGGCGAAATGCCAACCACGGATGTGGATCCGCGGGCGTTTGCTCAGTTGGGGGAAGTGACTGCGCGCCTGCATCAGCACAGCCGTCAGTGGCCGCATCCGGCCGGGTTTCGCCGTATTATCTGGGACAGCGATACCATGGTCGGCCCGCACGGTCACTGGGGCCGCTGGCAGGATGCGCCGGGCATGACGGCGGCCGGGATCCCGCTGATTGAAGAGACGCTGGCGCGCACCGGCAGCGTGCTGAAAAGTTACGGCAAGAGTGCACAGCGCTACGGGCTGATCCACGCCGATCTGCGCCTGACGAATTTACTGTTGCACAAAGGTGAAACCCGGGTGATCGATTTTGATGACTGCGGTATGGGCTGGTATCTGCATGATGCGGCGGCGGCGATCAGTTTTGTTGAACATCATCCGCGGGCGCAGGCGTGGGTCCGCCACTGGCTGGAAGGTTACGCACGTATTTGTCACGTGAGCGATGCCGATCTGGCGGTGATCCCGACACTGATTATTCAGCGGCGGATTCAGTTGCTGGCCTGGCGCGGATCGCATGCCACCACGGAAATGGCGCAAAGCCTTGGCAATGAATGGGAACAAGAGAGCCTGCGCCTGTGCCGTGAGTATCTGGCGAAGGCGCATCATCCCTTTGTGATCGGATGAAGCTGCACGAAAAGTGGGCGCCGTAGCAGGGCGCAGGCGCGGCTGGCAAAACTGCCGAAAATTTATCTCATTGTATTGCATTGGTTTATCACCCGGAGATGTGAAGCAAGGTGCTGGTACGGAACTTGCAATTCTCTTTTATCACCGACACTTTTTATTGCCGACATAAAGGGAGTAAAAGACGATGCAGACAGGCCTTTCTTCAACGGCTTCCGGAGCCGGTTTCAGCAATGCGCTGAACGCGCTGACGCGCAGCAATGACAGCCACCGGGGGGTGCTGGCCGCAGCCGCCAGCGGCCTGAGCGATTTTATTCAGGCCAAAGGGGCAGATGTTGATCGTGTGCTAGGCATCTGCCACATCAATCCTGAATTGCTGCAACAACCTACGCTGAGTCTCGGGCTGACTAATTACTGTCAGGTTCTGGAAGAAGCGGCGGCGCAGTCAGGTTGTGATAACTTCGGTTTGCATTACGGGAAACAGTTCAAACCGCAGTCATTAGGGCTGATTGGCTACATCGGTTTATGTTCTTCTTCGGCAGAAACCGCGCTGCAAAACGTAGTGAATGCCTTTCCCTTTCATCAGCACAATACGCTGACGCGGCTGGTGGATAAGGGGGATCATTACCGGTTCGATTATCAGGTGCGGCACGGCAGCATTCTGTGCAGACGGCAGGATGCGGAACTGACGCTGGGGATGATCCTCAATTTATTGCGTCACGGGCTGGGGAAAAACTGGGCGCCGCGTGAGGTGCATTTTGAGCATCCGCGTCCGCAGCAATGGCATGAACACTGCAAAGTATTTGATGCGCCGGTGTATTTCGATCAGCCGTACAATTCCCTGCTGATCGTCAAACGCGATTTACAGCGGGCGATGCCGGAACGGGATCAGACGCTGTTGCTGGTCATGCAGGATGCGATCCGCCGTCTGAATGCGGATGCGCCGTCGCAGCAGTCGCTCACCGACAGCGTGCGATCGCGGGTACGTCAGGCGTTATTACGCGGCGAGCCGGTGCTTGATGAAGTGGCCGAAAAAATGGGTATGTCGCCGAGTTCGCTGCAACGCCGCCTGCGCGAACAGAACCTGACGTTTACCCAACTGGTGGATAACGTCCGTTGCGAACTGGCGACGCATTATCTGCAACAGCAACAACTGCCGATTTCCGAAATGGCGTTGCTGCTAGGGTATTCCGAAGTCAGTGCCTTTTCGCGGGCTTTCCGCCGCTGGTTTGGCGTCAGCCCGCGTCAGTGGCGGCAGACTGCCGCCAGCTAAAGCGCCATCTCCCGTTTAAAGACTTCCAGCGTGTGCGCCTTCACGCGGATAAATTCCGGGTGGCTCATGATTTCCGACCCTCGCGGGCGCGGCAGATCGAACGGCACGATTTCCGCAATCTGCGTCGGCCGCCGCGTCAGCAGTAAAATCTCATCCGCCAGAAATACCGCATCTTCCAGGTCATGCGAAACAATCAGCATAGTGACGCCGGTCGCCAGTTGCACTTCCTGTAATTTATCGCGGRTAAACAGCGTCATCTCGAAATCCAGCGCCGAGAAAGGCTCATCGAGGAACATCACTTCCGGACGCGTCGCCAGCGCCCGCATGATGCACACAGTTTGCTGTTGTCCGCCGGAAAGCTCATACGGATAGCGTTTCAGGTCGAAACGGATATCAAACATCTGCGTCAGTTCTTCGACCCGCGCATTCACATCCGCTTTGCTCATGCCGTGGCGTATCAGCGGATAGGCGATGTTGGCGCGGGCGCTCATCCACGGAAACAGCGCGTCGCGGTAGTTTTGAAACACATAGCCGATGGTGGTTTGCGCCAGCGTTTTGCCGTCGAACAGAATGTCGCCTTTATCTACCGGGATCAGCCCGGCGATCATGTTCATTAAGGTCGATTTACCGCAGCCGTTCGGCCCGAAGATCGACACGATCTTTCCACGCGGTAAGTCGAGATTCAGGTCGGTATACAGCGGCTGTCCGGCAAACGCCTTGCTCAGCCCGCGGATCGTCACATGGGTGTCCGGTCGCGTGGCATATTGCGGCAACTGCGGGCCTTTATAATCAGGGTTCAGCGAGAGAGGGTGCGTCATGCTTTGCTACTCCAGTGGACGGTTTTTTTCTCGATCAGCAAAAAAGCCAGATTGAGCAGATAACCCAGCGCGCCGGTGATCAGGATCGAGGCGTACATATCTTTGATGTTAAACACCTGCTGGGCATCGATGATCCGGTGGCCGAGGCCGGTTTCTGATCCGATAAACATTTCGGCGACGATCACGATCACCAGCGCGATCGACACGCCGGTGCGCAGGCCGACAAAGGTTTGTGCCAGGCTTTCCATCAGCATGATGTCTTTGAAAATATGCCAGCGGGAAATTCCCATTACTTTGGCGGCCATCAGGCGCGTTTTTTTGGCATTCATCACGCCGTATGCGCTGTTGAACAGGATGACCAGCACGGCGGCAAAGGCAGCAATGGCGATTTTGTTGGCGTCAGTAATCCCGAAAATCAGCATAAACAGCGGGATCAGCGCAGACGACGGCGTGGAGCGGAAGAAGTCGATCAAAAATTCCAGGCTGCGGTAAACCTTTTCATTGCTGCCCAAAATTACGCCCAGCGGCACGCCAATTACGGCGGCAAAGGCAAAAGACACCAGCGTGCGGTAAAGGGTTGCGCCGATGTCGGTGCGCATGGACGCGTCGGAAAATGACTGGAACATGTAGCCGATTGTCTCGACCGGCGAGGGCAGAAGCACGGGATTCAGCCATTTTGCGCTGACGGCCAGTTGCCAGAATAAAAACAGCAGTACCGGGCCGACCAGCGGCAGTAACCTTGAAGACCAGCGTGAAGTCATCCTGTTTCTCCTTATCCCTGATAGATCAGCGAAGCGACATCCACCGGCTTGCTGAAGATTTTTCTTTCCGTAAAGACGTCATAAAACTTCTGGAACCATTGCAGGTTGTCGCCTTTCAAATCGGGATACATCACGAAGCCCGGCAGCGGCACTTCTTTGACCAGCGCCGGTTCAATGCTGGTGTAACCGGCGACGTTTTCGCGCGCTTTATCAGGGTGAGCCGCAATGAATTCCACCGCTTTCTGATAAGCGGCAATAAACTTTTTGGTTTCTTCCGGCTTGCTGGCGATAAAACTGGCGTTCAGTGCCGCTGCGCCGCCGAACCACGGGGCGTCGGCGTTGCCGAGCACGTATTTAGAAATAACGCCGGTTTCGAGTGTGCGCGAAAGGTTTTTCATGCGTCCGACAGTGCCGGTCGGTTCGAGCGTATATACGCCGTCAATTTGCCCGGCGGCCAGAGCAGGCGCGTGTTGTCCGACCGGCAGTTCAATGACTGACGGATTAGTGAAGCCATTTTTCTCCAGAATAATTTTTGCCATCGTGACGTTCTGGATCCCCGGACCGCAGGCGATTTTCTTGCCTTTCAGGTCACTGATAGCTTTTGCCGGGCTGTTGAGCGGCACCAGAAATTCATCTAACACCAGCGTATGGTTTGACGGGTTAGAACAGATAATTTTGAACAGACCCGGTGAGGTGATCGCCCCGAGTCCCAGCGCGCCGGTTGCCGTGCCGTTGGCGCAGCCGTGGATCCTGCCGGTGATCATCCCTTCGACAATTTGCTGGGCACTGGCGAATTTAACGCCTTTCACATTCAGCCCGGCTTGTTTAAAAAAGCCCTGTTCCAGTGCCACATACAGCGGCAAACCACCGACAATCGGCCAGTAACCAATACGAATTTCATCGTCGTCGGCTGCAAAAACTGACGTCGGGATCATTCCGCCAAGGGTGGACACTCCGCCGGTAATGGCGAGCCATTTCATCAGCTGGCGACGTTTTTTATCAACTTCAGGTTTGATGTTTTTCATTGGCGGTTCCCTAAGCGGTTATGAGGACGTTGCAACTTGTACTGCAACTTGTATACATAACGTTAAGCACAGGGCGTGCCAGTTCGTTCCGGCAGCGGGAATAAACGTAAATTCAGCAGGTTGAGGAAAAAGCGCGCACTGAACTGGTGCGATTTTTGTGCACGCTTTCACAAAAAGGATCCACCGCAGGGCATGCGGCTAGCAATTTATCTAGCAACCTGCCCGGCAGTGGCGAGGGATCAGACTTTAAATTCACTGCTCAGGCGGCTGACGCCCAGACCGTTCACTTTGGTGACTTTGATCTGCACCGGAATACGGTCTTTCATCGCCTCGACATGGCTGATCACGCCGATGGTTTTACCCGAGGCATTCAGGCTGTCGAGCGCATCCAGCGCGGTATCCAGCGTGTCGGCATCGAGCGTACCGAAACCTTCGTCGAGGAACAGCGAGTCGATACGGGTTTTATCGCTGACCAGATCGGACAGCGCCAGGGCCAGTGCCAGGCTGACCAGGAAGCTTTCGCCGCCGGATAGCGTGCGGGTATCGCGCACGGCATCGGCCTGCCAGGTATCGACCACTTGCAGTTCCAGCGCATCGCTGGTTTTGCGCTGCAACAGATAACGTCCGTGCAATTTTTCCAGCTGGCGGTTGGCCAGATACACCAGATGATCGAGCGTCAGACCCTGCGCGAATTTACGGAATTTCGCGCCGTCGCTGGAACCAATCATCTGGTTGAGATAACCCCAGTCATCACAGGTCCGCTGCGCCTGCGCAATCTGTGCAATCAGCGTCTGCTGACCATGGTGGCGTTGCTTGTCGCTTTCCAGCTGATTTTTCACTTCGCCCAGACGTTGTTGCAGGACTTTCAGTTGTTGTGCCAGCTCGGCCTGTTGCACCGTCAGGGCGTTAAGATCACTGTCGGTTTCACTCAGATGTGCAGGACGGGCAAGCTGATGTTTTTCGAGCTGCTGACGGGCATCCGCCAGTAATGCCTGCGCCTGTGCCAGTTGTTGTTGCAGATGTTCTTTGCGTTGCTGAAGCCGCTGGCGCAACGCGTCGTCGAGCAGCGCCAGTTTCACTGCGGCTTCATCCGCAAATCCGCTGGCGCTCAATGCCTGCTGCCACGCCTGTTCCACCAGCGTCAGTTGTGCGGCGGTCTGTAACTGTTGCTGCTGCGTACTGGCCAACTGACCGGCCAACTGGTCGCGCTGTTCCTGCGCCTTATGCAGCGCGGTCTGGACATCACTCAGCGCTTGTTCTGTCGCCTGTTGTTGCTGATGTAAGTGCTCGCGAACCTGAGTAACCTGACGCTCTCCGAACAGTTCGAGGCGTCGGGCATTCAGCTCAGAAAGGGATTTTTCACCTTCCGCCAGTTGCTTTTGCAACCGCACGAGGTCTTGCTGAGATTTTGCCTGCATCTCTTCCAGCCGGGTAACGCGCTCTGTCAGCAAGGCACTTTGCTGCTGCACTTTCTGCTGTGCATTCAGTGCGTCGTTCAGGGCATCTTTGGCCTGTTGCAGGGCCCGCGCCAGCTGTTCGTGCTGGCTCAGCCGCGCCTGCGACTGCTGCTCTTCCTCATCGCGGGCGGTCAGCCATTGCGTGATGTCGGCGGTATCATGCAGCGTAAACGTCAGATTCAGCGGCGCACTGAGTTGTTGCCAGTTCAGGGTATGCGCATTCAGTTGTTGCTGATCCTGCTCAAGCTGAGTTTGCAGCCGTGTTTGTTGCTCTTTCAGACCTTTAATTTTCGCCGCCAGTTCGATACCGCTGGCTTTTGCTGCATCGAATTCCAGTTGCATTTTCTCGACGCGCTGCGCGGTTTCAGAAGGTTTAACCTCCTGATAATGTTCAATCGCCGGATGTGATGTTGAGCCGCACAGCGGACAGGCTTTGCCGCTTTGCAAATTCGCACGTTCGGCTTCAAGGCTGACGATCAGCATTTCCTGTTTATGCAGCGCCTTGACGTCGTTCAGATGTTCCAGTTGTTTCTGACATTGCAGACGGATCGCGCCCAGACGCAGTTCTTCTTCGGCCAGCAGCGTCTGGTACTGCGCAAAATCTTTATGCTGTTGCTGCACGCGCTGGTTCAGTTGCGGGAAGATTTGCGCGAGTGAAAACAGCTGCTGCCGCACCGGCCGGAGCTGCATGAGTTCGGTTTGACGTTTCTGTAACACTACCTGCGGGTACTGTTTTTCCAGTTCAGCCTGACGTTGTTGTGCGACGTTAAGGGCCTCAGTCAGCGCGGCCTGACGGGTGTGATGCTGGCGGCTTTCCTCATCCAGTTTCTGACGTTCCGCCGTGATTTGCTGCAGCGTCGCGCTATGTTCACCAGCCTGTTTCTGCGACTCGCTGACCGCCTGTTGTGTTTCCACCAGCGATTTGCGCCATTGCGCGATTTCGCTATCCAGTGGCAGGATTTTTTCTTCGATCAGCGTTTGCATCTGGCGCTGTTCTTCCGCCTGTTTCTGCCGCGCAGTGTGCGCCTGTTCCACCGCCAGACTCAGCGGCGTCATCTGTGCAATCTGCTGCTCCTGCTGCTGCGTCAGTTGTATCAGTAATTGCTGAAGGCGCTGCGCGTCATCCTGACAGCGCTGGCGATCATTGAGTAACGGACGCAGTTTTTCTGCCGGTTCGCTGCGCGCCAGTTGCTGTAACTGCGGCGCGGCGGCCAGATTTTCCTGCTCTGCGGCGGTCAGTTGTTGCTGAGACTGCTGCTGTTTTTGCTGCACCTGCTGCCACTGTTGCAGCCAGTTCAGATCCTGCTGGCGCTGCTGCGCCTGCTGACTGAGGCTGATTTCCTGCGCGTTCAGTTCAGCACGTTGTGATTCGAGCGTCTGGCGCTGTTCTTCGCTGAGCAGTTCGATTCCGGCCATACGCTGATGCAGACCGTCCAGCGCAATGCGCGCTTCTTTATGTTGCTCAAACACGCGTTGAGAAAGCAGACCGTAAATCTCGGTGCCGGTCAGTTCTTCCAGCAATTCGGCGCGGTCGTTGGCATCGGCATTCAGAAACGCGGCGAACTGCCCCTGTGAAAGCATCATGGATTTGGTGAAACGACCGAAATCCAGCCCGGTCAGTGTGGCGATGGCATCGAGTTTATCGCGCACTTTATCCGCCAGAATTTTGCCGTCGGCCAGTAACGCCAGCTCGACTTTCGGTGCCTGCAGATTGCCGTCAGGGGAATTTTTGGCGCGGCGCTGGCTCCAGAAAGCGCGGTAACCCACACCTTTGACTTCAAACTCCACCTCGGCCAGCGATTCTGCGGTGTGGCGGGTCATCAGTTCATTCTGGCTTGGTGTAATGTTCAGCCGTGGCGTCTGATGATAAAGCGCCAGACAAATGGCATCGAGCAGGGTGGTTTTCCCCGCACCGGTCGGACCGGTGATGGCGAATAATCCGTTGCTGGCAAACGGCTCGGCGGTGAAATCAATTTTCCATTCGCCTTCCAGCGAGTTCAGGTTTTTTAAACGCAGGCTGAGAATTTTCATTGTGCGCTATCCTCCGCGTTCTGACCGTTGGTAACCTGTTCAACCACCTGCGCAAACAACGTGCGCATCCGAGCCTGACGCGGCTCGTCAGGGGCCGGTTCCAGCGCCAGTCGTCGTTCAAACACGTCGCTGACGCTCAGTTCGCTGAGGGTTTCTTTTTCCTGCTGCTCAATACTGTTGATGCGCTGTTCTTTGCTGCGGCGTAACAGCACGACTTCTACCGGCAGATCTTCCGTCAGCGCCTGAATGCGTCGCTGGATGTCGCTGAGATAATCCTGGGTGGAGACTTCAATATCGAGCCACACCGGTTTGGCCGGATCACCGCCTTCGAACTGTGCCAGTTGTTGTTCAATCTCCACCAGCGAGCCTTTGATTATCTGCATCGGCTGGAAAACCGGGATTTCCAGTGTGTCGATGGCGTTGAGCGTCGCACCATCAAAATCAAGTAAGTACACACTTTTAGCTTTGCTCAGTTCGTCAAAACTCAGGGCAATCGGCGAGCCGCTGTAACGGATATGTTCGGTTTTGGCGACGCATTGTGCACGGTGAATATGACCCAGTGCCACATAATCGACCGGCGGAAAGGCCTGCGCCGGAAACGCATCGAGCGTACCTATATAGATGTCGCGCACGGAATCTGAGGTACTGACACCGACAGTCGTCAGATGGCCGGTCGCAATAATAGGCAGCGGCATGCCCAGTTCGTCACGTCTGGCCTGCGCAGCCTGCCAGAGCGCGTCATAATGCGCGGCGATGGCTTCCTGCAATGCCAGTTGCTTGTCGCTGCCGGACTGTCCCGCCTGGCTGGCGAGCAGATCACGCGGGCGTAAAAACGGGATAGCGCACAGTATCGCGCCGGGTTTCCCGTCACGCTGACTGAGCACTAAAATCTGTTCAGAAAGGTTTTCACCGACGGTGGCAATCACCCGCGTATTCAGGCAGGAAAGGAGCTCGCGCGATTCATTGAGCGTGGCGACAGAATCGTGGTTACCAGCCAGCACCACCAGCTGGCAGCCGGTTTGCTGTAATTCCACCACGAAGCGGTTATACAATTCGCGGGCATAACTGGGTGGGGATCCCGTGTCGAAAATATCGCCCGCGACAATCACGGCGTCGACCTGATGTTGTTGCACCTGACCAGTCAGCCAGCGCAAAAATGCCTGATGTTCGGCTGCACGGCTTTTAGTGAAAAAGTACTGGCCGAGGTGCCAGTCTGAGGTGTGGATCAGGCGCATGAGACTCCCGTATGAACCCTGGATGACGACAATGAGGTAAAGTATAAACGTCGGCAGGGGAAGCTGTCCCCGATAAATCAGACCAATTTCAGCAAGATGGCCGGAAATTATCTGTCATAGTTGACTGTAATGAACCATTCTTTTCATTCATAAATCTGTCACAAAACTGACGCATAATGGCGCCCGCAATCAAATAAAAGATCGCTAACCTATTGGCAGGACCTACGATGGCTAGACGTATATTGGTGGTTGAAGACGAAGCTCCAATCCGTGAAATGGTGTGTTTTGTACTGGAACAAAATGGCTATCAGGCCGTAGAAGCTGAGGATTTTGATTCAGCGATTGGGCAGCTTGTTGAACCTTACCCTGAACTGATCCTGCTTGACTGGATGTTACCTGGCGGTTCCGGTATTCAGTTTATTAAGCATCTTAAACGTGAGGCACTGACCCGCGAAATTCCGGTGATGATGCTGACCGCACGCGGTGAAGAAGAAGATCGGGTGCGCGGCCTTGAAGTGGGTGCCGATGATTACATCACTAAACCGTTTTCTCCGAAAGAACTGGTTGCCCGCATTAAAGCCGTGATGCGTCGCATCTCGCCAATGGCGGTGGAAGAAGTGATCGACATGCAGGGTTTAAGCCTGGATCCGTCGTCTCACCGGGTAATGGCCAACGAGCAGGCGCTCGATATGGGGCCGACCGAATTTAAGTTATTACACTTCTTTATGACCCATTCCGAACGTGTATACAGCCGCGAACAGTTGCTCAATAACGTCTGGGGCACTAACGTTTATGTGGAAGATCGCACGGTTGACGTGCATATTCGTCGTTTACGTAAGGCGCTGGAAACCAGTGGACATGACAGAATGATCCAGACTGTTCGTGGTACCGGATACCGTTTTTCAACGCGTTATTGAGCCCTCACAGCGGAGAATCTGTGTGCTAGAACGTTTGTCATGGAAACGACTGGCGGGTGAATTGTTTCTCTTTTGCCTGCCAGCGTTAATTCTCGGTATCTTCGTCGGCCATTTCGGCTGGCTCCTCCTGGTGTCGCTGATGGCGGCACTGGGCTGGAATTATTACAACCAGCTTAAACTCTCTCACTGGCTGTGGCTCGACCGCAGCATTACGCCACCGAATGGGCGCTGGAGCTGGGAGCCGCTGTTTTACGGGCTGAACCAGATGCAGATACGCAACCGGCGTCGCCGTCGGGAATTAGGTCAGCTCATCAAACGTTTTCGCAGCGGTGCCGAATCGCTGCCGGATGCCGTGGTGCTGACCACTGAAGATGGCAATATTTTCTGGTGTAACGGACTGGCGCAGGATTTGCTCGGTTTCCGCTGGCCGGAAGATAACGGGCAACATATCTTCAACCTGCTGCGTTATCCGGAATTCCGGCTGTGGATCCAGACCCGCGATTTCAGCCGGGCGCTGAATTTACAACTCAATAATGAGCATTATGTCGAGTTTCGCGTCATGCCTTATTCCGAAGGACAACTGCTGATGGTGGCACGCGACGTGACCCAGATGCGTCAGCTTGAAGGCGCACGGCGTAACTTCTTCGCTAACGTCAGTCATGAACTGAGAACCCCATTGACGGTATTGCAGGGGTATCTGGAAATGATGGAAGACGCCAAGCTGGAAGAGCCTTTCCGCACTAAAGCGCTGGATACCATGCAGGAACAGACGCGGCGCATGGACGGGCTGGTGAAGCAGCTGCTGACGCTGTCGAAAATCGAAGCCTCAGCGAATATTGATTTGCACGAGAAAGTCGATATTCCGGTGATGCTCGGCATGCTCGAACGTGAAGTGCAAACGTTAAGCAACGGCAGGCATGAAGTGGTGTTTCGCGTAAACGACAAGCTGAAGGTCTTTGGTAATGAAGATCAACTGCGCAGCGCGGTGTCGAACCTGGTGTATAACGCGGTTAACCACACGCCAGCGGGGACACGGATTGAAGTCAGCTGGCAACAAACGCCGCATGGCGCACAGTTCCAGATCAGCGACAACGGACCGGGCATTGCGCCGCAGCACCTGCCGCGCCTGACCGAACGTTTCTACCGCGTCGATAAAGCCCGTTCACGTCAGACCGGCGGCAGCGGACTGGGACTGGCAATCGTCAAACATGCGCTCAGCCATCACCACACGAAACTTGAAGTCATGAGTGAAGTCGGCGTCGGTACCCGGTTTATGTTTATGCTGGCGCCGAAGTTGATTGTTCCTCAGGAACAGGCCAGCCAAAGCGGCGTAAAGGGATAAAAATCAAGCCACAGCAACAAGCTGTGGCTTCTTTTAGCAGATGATCTGTAAACCTTTTTCTTCAATTAGCATCAGTAAGATCAGCGCCGCTCCGGTGGGTTTGGTTTCATCCCGCTCCCATTTTTGAATGCTGTTGGCGGACATATTGATGAGTCTTGCCAGTACGCCCTGACTGATTTTTTCTTTTTCACGCAAAGCGCGAATGCGTTCAGCAGAGCTTTCTGCGAAGGCTTTCAGTCTTTCCTCCTGAACGGCTTCATCAACTATTTTGTTAATTTCACGCATCGTGGTTTGGGTTACCACGCCAGATGAATCATGGAAGCGTTGAGCCATCCGCTGCATTTTTAGCAAACGTTCATCAACCATTAGAAATCACCTCTTTAATTAATCCATTTTGAAGTTCTGTTTCGAGTTGAAGCTCTGTGAAGTTGAGCAAATCTTTAGCAATTGCTTTATATAAAGACAGAAGTTTGTCGGGAATTTCATTGCCTTTCTTGCGGACACTATTTTTCAGCCACCCGTCGATATAAAAGATCTTATCTTCAAAACGAAAAGCGATGACTGCCCGGCCAAACCCTGACTTCGATCTCCCTGACGGTGCAATTCTCTTCTTGTAAACGTTGCCGGACAAATCCGCATCAAAAAGTCCGTTTGCCAGTTCATGTGCTGACTTGAGGATATCCTTTTCCGACAGTTTGCTGGCGGTCATGAAGTCGTGAAAATCCTCTGTAACAAAAATACGTAAACAGTTCATGTCATCGTCCCTGGTAAAATAAACTATAGTATTTATTACTACAGATCGCAATGGGGCGAATATTGTCCAGCATCATGAAAAATGATGAAGCGATCATGAACTTTATTCATGTCCCATGAAAATTCCTCTGTTGCCCGTTAACACCCTGCATGACAGTATCTTCTTAAAGACGTTTAGACATCCAGATGTCTAAATATAACGCAGCGTAATTATTTACTTTGTGAATCATTCGCATTTCGCCACCGGCGGGATGTTATTAAGGAGTTCTTCATGCAACGTACAACCCCTCCATTCCGTGCAGACGTCGTTGGCAGTTTCCTGCGTCCGGCGGCGATTAAAGAAGCCCGTAAGCAGTTTCAGGCGGGTGAGATTGATGCCGCGCAACTGCGAGCCGTGGAAGACACCGAAATTCGCCGCGTGGTGGACTTGCAGCGCGAAGCGGGTCTGCAAGTGGTCACTGATGGTGAATTCCGCCGGGCCTGGTGGCACTTCGATTTCTTCGAAGGTCTGGAAGGTGTCGAAGGTTACGATGCGGTGCAGGGGATCCAGTTCAACGGCGTACAGACTAAAGCGCGCAGCATTAAAGTGGTCAGCAAGCTCGGTTTCGGCTCGCACCCGATGCTGGAAGATTTCCGTTTCCTGAAAAGCATCAGCGGAAGTGCTGTGCCGAAAATGACCATTCCAAGCCCGAGTGTGATGCATTTCCGCGGTGGCCGTAACGCCATCAGCAAAGAAGTGTATCCGGATCTGAAAGCGTATTTTGACGATCTGGCGCAGGTTTACCGGGATGGGATTAAAGCGTTTTACGATGCCGGTTGCCGTTATCTGCAACTCGATGACACCGTCTGGGCTTATCTGTGTTCTGAAGATCAGAAGAAGCAGATCCGCGAACGTGGCGATTCTCCGGAAGAGTTAGCACGTACTTACGCTGACGTGCTGAATAAAGCGATTGCAGGTAAACCTGACGATCTGGTGATTGGTCTGCATGTTTGTCGCGGGAACTTCCGTTCCACCTGGATTTCTGAAGGCGGCTATGAACCTGTCGCGGAGATCCTGTTTGGTGGCGTGAACATCGATGCCTTCTTCCTGGAATATGACAACGAGCGCTCCGGTGGCTTCGAACCGCTGCGTTTCATTAAGAAAGGCCATCAGCAGGCGGTTCTGGGATTGATCACCACCAAGTCCGGTGAGCTTGAACTGGCAAAAACCGTGGAATCACGTCTGGCCGAGGCGGCGGAATATCTGGATATCAACCAGATTTGCCTCAGCCCGCAATGTGGCTTTGCGTCAACGGAAGAGGGCAACAGCCTGACCGAAGCGCAGCAGTGGGAAAAACTAAAACTGGTGGTCGATATTGCTGCCCGCGTCTGGTAACCCTGAAAGAGGTCAAATGATGACCTTGTAAATATGCTGTAAACTGTGCGTGAAATAACCTGAAAGTGGTGATTTCACGCATTTTTAATCTTATCGGAGCATATCTTGTGCTTCATTAGTTCAAAAATCATACATATCATATGGTGTGTTTATCGCAGTATTTAGTGAATATACCTGCCTTGTAACATTAATTTGGTTAAACACTCTGCTTTTTGGATCCCGGCTTGCCTTTATACGCTATAAAAGATTACCTTAGCCCCCGCTGTCGCTCGATACTCCCTGCATAACAACGTAATCATCTGCATATCATCAGGCGTTTTTGCTCACTTCGCTCCTCACATGGGTGCTCTCTGGCTGTTATATGCCATTCATCTTTCTGACGACGTGGCACGACGGCAGCATCGGACACTTTATTCATTTGAACAGGCAACACGACACCCATCATGAGTACTCGTTTAACAAATAAAGATATTCTGGCGCTGGGTTTCATGACCTTCGCCTTATTCGTCGGGGCGGGGAATATTATTTTCCCGCCAATGGTTGGTTTGCAGGCAGGTCATGACGTCTGGTGGGCTGCTGCCGGCTTTATGATCACCGCAGTCGGACTTCCGGTGATGACGGTAATTGCACTCGCACGCGTTGGCGGCGGTGTGGATGCCCTGAGTACGCCAATTGGTCGTGGTGCCGGTATTCTTCTGGCCACTGTGTGTTATCTGGCTGTTGGCCCGCTGTTTGCCACGCCACGCACGGCAACCGTTTCTTTTGAGGTGGGTATCGCACCGATGACCGGTGACGGCCCGCTGCCTCTGCTGATTTATAGCGTGATCTATTTCTCCCTGGTCATCGGCATTTCCCTGTATCCGGGACGTTTGCTTGATACTGTCGGCCATTTCCTCGCGCCGCTGAAAATGGTGGCGCTGGCTGCACTGGGTATTGCTGCCGTACTTTGGCCAGCCGGTTCTCCGATGCCAGCGGTGGATGCTTACCAGACAGTGCCGTTCTCCAGCGGTTTCGTTAACGGCTATCTGACCATGGATACGCTGGGCGCGCTGGTGTTCGGTATTGTTATCGTTAATGCCGCGCGTTCCCGTGGTGTATCTGATGCCAAACTGCTGACCCGTTATACCGTGCTGGCAGGGCTGATTGCCGGTCTGGGTCTGATGCTGGTTTACCTGAGCCTGTTCAAGCTCGGCGAAAACAGCGCTTCACTGGTGCCTGATGCGACCAATGGTGCGATTATTCTGCATGCCTATGTGGCACATACCTTCGGCGGTGTGGGCAGCTTCTTCCTCGGTGCGCTGATTTTCATCGCCTGCATGGTGACGGCGGTTGGCCTGACCTGTGCCTGTGCGGAATTCTTTGCTCAGTATCTGCCACTGTCTTACAAAACACTGGTCTTCATTCTGGGTCTGTTCTCCATGCTGGTGTCCAACCTGGGCCTGAGCCATCTGATTGCGATTTCAGTACCGGTACTGACGGCGATTTATCCGCCATGTATCGCGCTGGTTGTGCTGAGTTTCACCCTGCGCTGGTGGAACAGCACCACGCGTATCGTGGCGCCGGTCATGCTGGTAAGCCTGGTGTTCGGCATTGTTGATGGTATCAAGGCGTCTGCTTTTGTTGACCTGATGCCAGCCTGGACCGCAAACCTGCCCCTGGCTGCACAAGGTCTTGCCTGGTTACCCCCGTCATTATTAATGCTGGTACTGGTCGGGATTTATGACAAAATCAGCGGCCCGCGCAGCGTTACCGCGCACCAATGATCATCGGGTGAATGTTCGAAGACATAAAAGCATGATCGTCTGACGAATGTTTCGCCAATCAGGCCACGGAAACCCCTTCCGTGGCTTTTTCATTGGCAGGCTAAAAGTCATTTTTTAGAATACGATTTTTGATATTTAAAAAAACAACACGGGTTAATGCACATGCAGCAAGAAGCTGAACAACCAATAGCGCAGAACGAAGCGCCGGGCACGAAGTTAAAACGTGGCCTGACAACGCGCCATATCCGCTTTATGGCACTGGGCTCAGCCATCGGAACTGGTCTGTTTTATGGCTCGGCAGATGCGATTAAAATGGCCGGACCGAGCGTATTGCTGGCGTATCTGGTCGGTGGGATTATCGCGTTTATCATCATGCGTGCTCTCGGTGAGATGTCGGTTAACAACCCGCAGAGCGGTTCATTTTCGCGTTATGCGCAAGATTATCTCGGGCCGATGGCGGGTTACATCACCGGCTGGACGTACTGTTTCGAAATCCTGATCGTCGCCATCGCTGATGTAACCGCGTTCGGCATTTATATGGGCGTCTGGTTCCCGGATGTGCCGCAATGGACCTGGGTGCTCAGCGTGGTATTGATCATCGGCGCGATCAATCTGGTCAGCGTGAAAGTCTTCGGCGAGCTGGAGTTCTGGTTCTCCTTCTTTAAAGTGCTGACCATCATCATCATGATCGTGGCAGGCTTTGGGATTATCTTCTGGGGTATCGGCAATGGCGGGCAGGCGACCGGTATCCACAATCTGTGGAGTCATGGTGGCTTCTTCAGTCAGGGCATCATGGGGACGATTTTGTCCTTACAACTGGTGATGTTTGCTTACGGCGGCATCGAGATCATCGGGATCACGGCCGGTGAAGCGGAAGACCCAAAGAAATCTATTCCGAAAGCCATCAACTCAGTACCGCTGCGTATTCTGGTATTTTATGTGGGTACGCTGTTTGTGATCATGTCTATTTTCCCATGGAATCAGGTGGGGACGCAGGGCAGTCCGTTCGTGCTGACTTTCCAGCACATGGGCATTACTGCTGCGGCGACGATCCTGAATTTTGTGGTGATTACCGCGTCGCTTTCTGCCATTAACAGTGATGTGTTCGGCGTGGGCCGTATGCTGCACGGAATGGCAGAGCAGGGGCAGGCACCGAAAATGTTCAGCAAGGTGTCGCGTCTGGGCACGCCGTGGGTCACCGTTCTGGTGATGATGGCGGCACTGCTGGTGGCGGTTTATCTGAACTACGTCATGCCATCGGCTGTGTTTCTGGTGATTGCGTCTCTGGCGACCTTCGCAACGGTCTGGGTGTGGATTATGATCCTGTTCTCGCAGATTGGTTTCCGTCGCAAACTGAGCAAACAACAGGTGAAAGAGCTGGAGTTTCCGCTGCGTGGCGGCGTTTATACCTCGGTGTTCGGTATTATTTTCCTGGTGTTCATCATCGGCCTGATTGGTTACTTCCCGGATACCCGTATTTCGTTGTATGTGGGGATGGTTTGGGTGGTGGCGCTACTGGTCGGTTATGCCTTTAAACGCCGCAACGACCGTAAGAAAGAAGCACTGGCGCTGAGCAATAAAGCGTAAGCAAGCACTTACCTTTCGGTAAATTTTAACGCCCCCGATATCAGATGATATCGGGGGCTTTTTACTACAGGTAAGTGATCGGGGTGAATGAAGGCAGCCAATGCAGAGATAGCTTGAAGGATGCCAGTTAATAACCGATGGCGGCTCCTGCGGGACGTCGCACATCATTCGCGCCATACAGATAACCTTCGCGAACCTTGCCTGACACCGCCGAGTCATTACCTGAGTTTGCTGATGTCACACCGGCCGCACCCGGTAACCCCACCATAATCAGCTCTGTCGCACCCCATGGCGTCTGTTCCACCATTCTGTAACCCATCTTCTGCAGGATATTCAGGCTGTCCTGAGAAACGCCGCGCTGCTCGTAATACACTTCATCCGGCAACCACTGATGATGAATACGTGGCGCATCCACGGCTTCCTGTGGTGCCATGCCATAATCGATGACATTCAGCGCCGCCTGCAGGGTAATGGTGATGATGCGCGAACCGCCAGGCGATCCCAGAACCATGAAAATTTTACCGTCTTTGGTCACCAGACTCGGGCTCATAGAGGATAGTGGGCGCTTACCGGGGGCGATGGCATTTTTGGTTCCCTGTACCAGACCGTACAGGTTTTTCTCGCCGACTTTGGTGGTGAAGTCATCCATTTCGTCATTCAGGAAGAAGCCGGTGCCCGGTGCAATCACGACAGAACCAAAGCGGCCATTCACTGTGTAGGTGGTGGACACCGCGTTACCCATTTTATCGACGATGGAATAATGCGTGGTTTCCGGTTTCTCGTGCGGTTCCATACCCGGCTGAACGGCAGTGGACGGCGTGGCTTTGTCCGCTTCTATTTTCTTACGGATTTCTTCGGCATAGCTTTTACTGACCAGCCGGTCGATCGGGTTTTTCACGAATTCCGGATCGCCGAGATAGGTATTGCGGTCCATATACGCATGGCGCATGGCTTCGGTGAGGATGTGAATCGATGCCGCTGAATTGAAGCCCATGCTCTTCAGGTCATAGCCTTCAACGATGTTAAGGATTTCACACATCGTGACACCGCCGGAGCTTGGCGGTGGCGCTGAGACAAATTTATAACCGCGATAGCTGCAGGCGATCGGGGCGTCTTCGGTGACTTTATAATTCGCGAAATCCGCTGCGGTCAGGATGCCGCCACCTTTTTTAGAGGCCGCTTCGACCGCTGCCGGGATTTTGCCTTTGTAGAACGCATCCGGGCCATGTTTCGATATGGACTCCAGCGTGTTGGCTAAATCGGTTTGTACCAGTTTGTCGCCGGGTTGCAGCGGGCTGCCGTCTTTGCGCAGGAAAATGCGCGCGGCTTCGGGATCTTCTTTGAAGCGTTTGACGGTGGTATCAAGAATATCGGTATCAGCACGGGTCAGTACAAATCCCTGACGGGCGAGTTTAATCGCCGGCGCCATTACCTGCTGGCGCGTCAGTTTGCCGTATTCTTTCTGCACGGTATCCATGCCCAATACCGTACCTGGCACGCCTGCGGCGAGATAGCCATACAGACTGGCCCCTTTCTTCACGTTGCCGTCGGCATCCAGATACATATTGGCACTGGCGGCGGCCGGGGCGATTTCGCGGAAGTTGATGAAGGTGTCTTTACCGTCGGCAAGATGCACCGTCATGAAGCCTCCGCCACCGATATTGCCACAGCATGGGTTGACGACGGCCTGCGCGTAGCCGACAGCCACGGCAGCATCGATGGCGTTGCCGCCCATTTTCAGAATATCGACGCCGACCTGAGACGCCAGATATTGCGAGGTGACGACCATGCCATTTTTGGCTTCCACCGCGGGATTCGATGCGGCGTACAACGGCAGGCTGGTCAGCATGGCCAGCGCGATGAGTGATTTCCGTAACATAGGGGCTCCTGTCTATTACCCTGTCTTTTGAGTCATAACCTTCAGGTTATTGTGTGATAACGCTTTTTTGTTTTTTCAGTCTGACACTCTTTATGCAAACGGCACGCCATAATGAGACGGTCAGACTATTTTTCAGCGTAGACGTAAATGACCGGGAGCGGGAAGGGAAGGCGGGAAAATGTGATCGTGCCGGATAGCAGGCAAAAAAAAACGGCCAGCGAGGCTGACCGTTATTGACCGTGAAATCCGCTGAAGGATTACAGGTTTGATGCGTTTTCAGACAAATACTTAGCCACGCCATCCGGGGATGCGCCCATGCCTTTTTTGCCTTTTTCCCACTGAGCCGGGCACACTTCGCCGTGCTCTTCGTGGAATTGCAGCGCGTCAACCATACGCAGCATTTCGTCGATGTTACGACCCAGTGGCAGATCGTTAACGACCTGGTGACGAACAACGCCTTCTTTGTCGATCAGGAAAGAGCCGCGCAGTGCAACGCCAGCGTCCGGATGTTCGATACCGTAGGCTTTCTGGATTTCGCGTTTGATGTCAGCAACCATCGCGTACTTAACAGGACCGATGCCGCCTTTCTCTACAGGGGTGTTACGCCATGCGTTGTGAACGAACTCGGAATCGAAGGAGACGCCTACCACTTCTACGCCACGATTCTGGAATTCTTCGTAACGGTGATCGAAAGCGATCAGTTCAGAAGGACAGACGAAAGTGAAGTCCATTGGCCAGAAGAAGATAACAGTAGGTTTGCCTGCAGTGTGTTTTTTGAAGTTGAAGTTTTCAACTACTTCGCCGCTGCCCAGTACTGCTGCTGCGGTGAAGTCAGGGGCTGGACGAGTTACCAGAACCATATTATTACTCCTTATGAAACCCTTCCGGGCGTCGTAGGTGAGAAGGAAAGGGTGAACAAAACGACTGCCAGTATAGGGGCAACCTTCGGGTGAATAAACCCCATCGCACCAATCAATCAGATAGCATCCGGCTATCAGTCTTTGAAGTAAGTCTCAAACTTTTTAACAACTACTTCTTGTCTTGCAGAGAATTGCGGGGTAATCCACAAAATGAAGGGTATTTGTCAGATTTGCCGGTCTCTCGCCTGTTGCATCATCACCGGATAAAACTGCCAGAACAGTTGCTCGAGGGCGTCGTAATTGAGTTCGATATCATGGAAAGAGCCGGTCAGGGCGGCAAGTTTTGGCCGCCGGTTAGCCATACCGCGCAATACGTCGCCAATAAAAGGCAGCACCGCGTAACGTTCCATCCAGCGTTCAGGCCAGAGATAAGCGTTCAGATTTTGGAAACGTTCCGGCATTTCAGGTAACTGAGGTTCAATTTCCTGCTGACAGCCGTCAAGAAAATCTTCCAGTGATTGCTGCGGATGAATGCTGGCCCAGTGACGGGAAAGGAAGTGATCCCAGACGACATCGAGCGTTATCGGTGCGACGCGGCGAAAATCTTCACGGAAATAACTGCGGGCAATTTTCACTTCCGGCAGTGAATCGGTCATGACATCCACGCGGCGGTGCATGCGGATGCCGCTGACGATCTCATCAGAGAACTGACCGTCAGGATTGCCGCGAACGAAGTCTGCCAGCAGATTTCCGGTCAGTGAACTTTTGGCCAGTGAGGCCAGATGGAGGTGGGCTAAAAAATTCATTCGCGAAGTATAACGCAGGAAAGTTGATCTCCGACAGGGCAGCGGATGCCTTTATTCGCGCAGAAGCTTGCAGGGGATGCCCCGTCCCACTAGACTAAGCCGCCTGTTTTTGTCGTTAAGTGAAGTGAAAAACCATGCGTGTTGCCGATTTTTCTTTTGAACTCCCTGAATCCCTGATT
This sequence comes from Rahnella sp. P4_A8, assembly GCF_056402435.1. Lineage (NCBI taxonomy): Bacteria > Pseudomonadati > Pseudomonadota > Gammaproteobacteria > Enterobacterales > Yersiniaceae > Rahnella > Rahnella sp. P4_A8. Next base: position 30,185 of record NZ_JBFUHK010000031.1, read on the forward strand.
GCCCGCTATCCGCAGACCCAGCGCAGCGGCTGTCGTTTGTTGTCTCTGGACGGGCCAAGCGGTGAGTTAACGCACGGCGTATTCACTGATATTCTCGATAAAATTCATCCCGGCGATTTGCTGGTATTTAACAATACCCGCGTGATCCCGGCTCGTGTGTTTGGCCGCAAGGTCAGCGGCGGTAAAATTGAAGTGCTGGTTGAGCGCGTGCTGGATTCACACCGCGTTCTGGCCCATGTGCGTGCGTCCAAATCGCCAAAACCGGGCGCAGAACTGCTGCTCGGTGATAAAGAAGATATTAAAGCAACGATGGTGGCGCGCCACGATACGTTGTTTGAGCTGGAATTTAATGAAGATCGTGATGTCTTTACTCTGCTCAACGAAATCGGCCATATGCCGCTGCCGCCGTATATTGACCGTCCTGATGAAGATGCCGACCGTGAACTGTATCAGACCGTCTACAGCGAACGTCCGGGTGCGGTAGCTGCGCCCACCGCTGGCTTGCATTTCGATGAGCCGCTGATGGATGCGCTGAAAGCCAAAGGCGTGGAGTTCGCTTTTGTGACGCTGCATGTGGGGGCAGGCACCTTCCAGCCGGTTCGTGTGGACACCATTGAAGACCACATCATGCATGCTGAGTATGCCGAAGTGCCTCAGGACGTTGTGGATGCGGTGCTGGCCTGCAAAGCGCGTGGCAATAACGTGGTGGCCGTGGGAACAACTTCCGTGCGTTCGCTGGAAAGTGCGGCGAAGGCCAGTGAAGATGCACTGATTGCGCCGTTCTTCGGCGATACCAAGATTTTCATTTATCCGGGCTATCACTATCAGGTAATTGATTCCCTGATCACGAATTTCCATCTGCCGGAATCGACGCTGATCATGCTGGTGTCGGCGTTTGCCGGGTATAAAAATACCATGAATGCTTACCATCAGGCGGTGGCTGAGCAGTACCGTTTCTTCAGTTATGGTGATGCGATGTTCATCAACCGTAACCCGCTGGCGCCGCAGGAAGTGGTCGGCCAGTAACCTTGAGTTAATAATTACCGGCCTGGTCGCACCCGGTGCATCCGGGCTTTCTCTTCCGGGCGTCATGCCACGGATTTAACCTCATCAGACTGTTTCTCTGATGCTGGAGGCAATGTGAAGTACGAATTAAGCACGACCGATGGCCGCGCACGTCGCGGGCGTCTGATCTTTGAACGTGGCGTGGTCGAAACCCCGGCATTTATGCCAGTGGGCACTTACGGCACCGTAAAAGGCATGACCCCGGAAGAAGTCAAAGACACCGGTGCACAGATTTTGCTGGGCAACACTTTCCACCTGTGGCTGCGTCCGGGGCAGGAAATCATGAAACTGCATGGCGATCTGCATGATTTTATGAACTGGCATGGCCCGATCCTCACCGATTCAGGTGGCTTCCAGGTGTTCAGCCTGGGCGCGATGCGTAAAATCAAAGAAGAGGGTGTGCATTTCCGTAACCCGATCAACGGTGACCCGGTGTTCCTTAGTCCGGAAAAATCCATGGAAATCCAAAACGATCTGGGTTCCGACATCGTAATGATCTTCGATGAATGTACGCCATATCCTGCTGACTGGGATTATGCAAAACGCTCGATGGAGATGTCTTTGCGTTGGGCAAAACGCAGTCGCGATCGCTTCAACGAGTTGAATAATAAGAATGCTTTGTTCGGGATTATTCAGGGCAGCGTTTACGAAGATTTACGAGATGTATCATTAAAAGGGCTGGTAGATATCGGCTTTGATGGTTACGCTGTGGGCGGCCTGGCAGTGGGCGAGCCGAAGGAAGACATGCACCGTATTCTGGAGCACGTTTGTCCGCAAATTCCGGAAGACAAACCTCGCTATCTGATGGGTGTCGGTAAACCGGAAGATCTGGTTGAAGGCGTGCGTCGCGGTATCGATATGTTTGACTGCGTGATGCCAACGCGTAACGCGCGTAACGGTCACCTGTTTGTCACTGACGGCATCGTAAAAATCCGTAATGCCAAGCATAAAGATGATACGTCGACGCTGGATGAACATTGTGATTGTTACACATGTCGCAATTATAGCCGTGCCTACTTGCATCATCTTGACCGTTGCAACGAAATTCTCGGTGCGCGGCTAAACACGATCCATAATCTGCGCTATTACCAGCGTCTGATGGCCGGTTTACGCCAGGCTATCGAAGAGGGTAAATTAGAAGCGTTTGTGACAGACTTCTACGAGCGTAAAGGCAAGCCTGTTCCGCCTTTAAACTTCTGATTTCTTTCTCGTGTCGGCATCTTCGAAAGAGGGTGCCGATTTTATAATTTCTTGGACCGGCATTATGGGGTATTGTGCGAGACGTTTCATCGCAGACTCCGGGTCGGATTCTCGGTTTGTTTTACATCAATTTGCTTCACAACAACAATGAGGGAATTTAAATGAGTCTTTTCATTTCCGATGCAGTCGCAGCGACCGGCGCACCGTCACAGGGAAGTCCTTACTCTCTGGTTATCATGCTGGTGGTTTTTGGTCTGATTTTCTATTTCATGATCCTGCGCCCGCAGCAGAAACGTTCTAAAGAACACAAAAAACTGATGGACTCTATCGGTAAAGGTGACGAAGTCATGACCACGGGTGGCCTGATTGGTCGCGTAACCAAAGTAGCCGAAACCGGTTATGTGGTTATCGCACTGAACGACACTAACGAAGTGATGATCAAACGTGACTTCGTGGCAGCAGTTCTGCCAAAAGGCACGATGAAGTCTATCTAATTTTCGATTTTCCCGAAGGGAACTGCCGTGTTAAACCGTTATCCTGCGTGGAAGTATCTGATGTTGATCGTTGTGGTCATCGTCGGGCTGCTTTATGCACTTCCCAACCTTTATGGTGAGGATCCGGCTGTTCAAATCACTGGTGCTCGGGGTTCCGACGCCAGTGAAGCAACGCTGGACCAAGTCCGTAACGTATTAGATCAAAGCAAAATCCAGATCAAATCAGTTGCTCTGGAGAATGGCGCTATTCTTGCCCGTTTTAATGACACGGATGTACAGCTTCGTGCACGTGAAGCGCTGACTGAAGCGTTGGGCGACAAGTTTGTTATTGCACTGAACCTCGCGCCGGCAACGCCGCGCTGGTTGAGCATGCTGGGCGCTGAGCCGATGAAGCTGGGCCTCGACTTGCGTGGGGGTGTTCACTTCCTGATGGAAGTGGATATGGATACCGCGCTGAGTAAGCTGCAAGAGCAGACGATGGACAATATGCGCAGCGACCTGCGCGACAAGAATATTCCTTATGCCACGGTGCGTAAGCTCGACAACTATGGCGTTGAAGTGCGTTTCCGCGATGCTGCTACCCGTGATTCTGCGGTCAGCTACCTGAGCCCACGTCACCGCGATTTAGTGATCACTAACAGTGGCGACAATGCTATCCGTGTAGTGATGACTGATGCTCGCCTGAGTGAAGCCCGCGAGTATGCCGTTCAGCAAAACATCACCATCCTGCGTAACCGTGTAAACCAACTGGGTGTGGCCGAGCCTCTGGTACAGCGCCAGGGTGCTGACCGTATCGTGGTTGAGTTACCGGGTATTCAGGATACTGCGCGCGCTAAAGAAATTTTGGGCGCGACCGCGACACTGGAATTCCGTCTGGTTAACACCAATGTAGATGCTTCTGCAGCTTCAACCGGTCGTGTGCCGGGCGACAGCGAAGTCAAAAACATGCGTGATGGCCGTCCGGTTGTTCTGTACAAACGCGTGATCCTGACCGGTGACCACATCACTGATTCCACATCCAGCATGGATGAGTACAATCAGCCGCAGGTTAACATCTCTCTCGACAGCGCTGGTGGTAACGCCATGTCTAACTTCACTAAGGATAACATTGGTAAACCGATGGCAACCTTGTTCGTGGAGTACAAAGACAGCGGTAAGAAAGATGCCAATGGCCGTGCGATTCTGGCGAAGCAGGAAGAAGTTATCAACGTGGCGACCATTCAGTCACGCCTGGGTAACAGCTTCCGTATCACCGGGGTGAACGATCCGAATGAAGCCCGCCAGTTGTCCCTTCTGTTGCGTGCCGGTGCGTTGATCGCGCCAATTCAGATAGTTGAAGAGCGTACTATCGGCCCGACCTTAGGGATGCAAAACATCACTCAGGGTCTGGAAGCGTGCTTGTGGGGTCTGGTGGCATCCATTCTGTTCATGGTGGTTTGGTACCGTAAGTTCGGCATTATCGCTACGACAGCGCTGGTTGCTAACCTGATCCTGATTGTCGGGATCATGTCTCTGCTGCCTGGTGCGACGCTGACCATGCCGGGTATTGCCGGTATCGTCCTGACGCTGGCGGTGGCCGTCGACGCCAACGTACTGATAAACGAACGTATCAAAGAAGAGCTGAAGAACGGACGTTCCGTTCAGCAGGCGATTCATGAAGGCTATAAAGGCGCGTTCTCAAGTATCGTTGATGCCAACATTACGACCCTGATCACGGCAATTATTCTTTATGCAGTGGGTACCGGTTCGATTAAAGGCTTTGCTATCACCACCGCTATCGGTGTGGCAACCTCGATGTTTACGTCGATCGTGGGGACCCGTGCCATCGTGAACCTGGTTTACGGCGGCAAACGCATTAAAAAGCTGTCTATCTGAGGAGTGCGTTGTGGCACAGCAACAACCATATACTGTTGAACAACTGAACTACGGCCGTAAAGTCATCGACTTTATGCGCTGGGACAACGTGGCCTTCTGTATTTCAGGCCTGTTGTTTATCGCATCCGTTGCGATTATGGGTGTTCGCGGGTTCAACTGGGGTCTGGATTTCACCGGCGGTACCGTCATTGAAATCAGCCTTAGCCAGCCCGCTAACCTGGACGTAATGCGTGCCGATCTGGAAAAAGCAGGATTCAAGGATCCTGTGGTTCAGAACTTCGGTAGCAGCCGTGATGTGATGGTTCGTCTTCCACCTGTATCGGGTAATGCCGGTCAGGAACTGGGAAATAAAGTCCTTAGCCTGGTGAACGCGGATATCGATAAAGACGCGACCGTGAAACGTGTCGAGTTTGTCGGCCCGAGCGTGGGGAGTGATCTGGCGCAGGCTGGTGGCATGGCCCTGCTGATGGCGTTGATCTGTATCCTGATTTACGTCGGTTTCCGTTTTGAATGGCGACTGGCGCTGGGGGCGGTAATCGCACTGGCGCACGACGTGATCATCACCATGGGCGTATTGTCACTGTTCAGGATCGAAATTGATCTGACCATCATCGCGTCCCTGATGTCAGTTATCGGCTACTCGCTGAATGACTCCATCGTGGTATCGGACCGTATTCGTGAAAACTTCCGCAAAATTCGTCGCGGGAACTCTTACGAAATCATGAACGTGTCCCTGACCCAGACGTTAAGCCGTACCATTATGACTTCAGCGACCACGCTGATGGTGGTACTGATGCTCTATATCTTTGGCGGTGCGTTGCTGGAAGGCTTCTCACTGACCATGCTGATTGGTGTGTCGATTGGTACGGTTTCGTCCATCTACGTGGCGTCCGCGCTGGCTCTGAAACTGGGCATGAAGCGTGAACACATGCTGCAGCAGAAAGTGGAAAAAGAGGGCGCTGATCAGCCTTCCATTCTTCCGTAAGTTGCCGATGGTTGTCCCGTTCGGAAAAGAAAACAAAAACCCCGCAATGCGGGGTTTTTTTTCATCTGCAACTCGTTGTCTTTATCTGGTAACGACGGGCTGTGCCTGTGGTGTCGCCACAATATTATGCAGGTGAACAAATCCCAGAGTTTCGACAGTGACCTGATTAAACTTCACATCGACCGTTTTCACCGGGCCTGGCAAGAGATCTGGCTCGACGCTAATGGTCTGGGTTTGCATATCAACAGTCAGCGGTTTGCCCGTGACCGGGTCGAGCTGCCCCCAGCTCAGGGAAGCCGTAAACGGCGGCAATGGCTGGCCCGCATTGTTTTTGATTTCCAGCACGGCCTGTACGCCGCTGGCATCCGGGGCGACGCGGATCAACTGAACACTTAATTCACCAATATTACTTTTCAGCAAGGCGGCACTTTTGGCTGCAGGTAACAAATAGACACCATTATTTGACTGGCGGTTGAGCGTGGTTTGCTGCTCCAGCGCGATGGCCAGATCCGTCAGGCGTTGCAGTTTTTGATTGAGCTGACCGACTTCCGTTTTCAGCTCCGGGATTTGTGAATTTTGCGTCGCGCAACCCGTCAGGCTGAACAATGCGGCGCAGATCAGCAAAAGGCGTGGGTGTTTTGTCATATCAGAGACTTCCTTTCATCTGCCCGTTGAAACATTCCGTCCGGGCACCAATATTGATAGTTAAGTTTAACCCGATGTGGATGAAAGTAGCGACAGCCTTTGTTGTCGGCAAACTTCGGGTTAAACTAATGTCCAATTGAGTTCGCGATCAGGAAGTGCTATGCATTGCCCATTTTGTGCCGCTGTTGATACTAAAGTCATCGATTCCCGTCTGGTTGGCGATGGATCGCAGGTTCGCCGTCGCCGTCAGTGTCTGGTGTGCCATGAACGTTTCACCACGTTTGAAGTGGCGGAACTGGTGATGCCTCGCGTCATTAAAAGCAATGAAGTTCGTGAACCGTTCAACGAAGACAAACTTCGCAGTGGCTTTCTGAAAGCACTGGAAAAACGCCCGGTCAGTTCCGATGACGTCGAAACGGCCATCAGCCACATTAAGTCGCAGTTGCGTGCGACCGGTGAACGTGAAATTCCAGCCAAAATGATCGGCAATCTGGTAATGGACGCCCTGAAAGGGCTGGATAAAGTCGCCTATATCCGCTTTGCATCGGTGTATCGCAGTTTCGAAGATATTCGTGAATTTGGTGAAGAAATCGCCCGTCTTCAGGATTAAGGAAAGCTGATGTCGCCTGACCAACAAGTTGCCGAAAACCCTACCGATGAACACTACATGGCGCGGGCTTTCGAGCTGGCGCGTCGCGGGCGTTTCACCACGACACCTAATCCCAACGTCGGTTGTGTCATTGTCTTAAATGGCGAAATCGTCGGTGAGGGCTATCATTTGCGTGCCGGCGAACCACATGCTGAAGTCCACGCATTACGCATGGCAGGTGAGAAAGCGAAAGGGGCGACAGCCTACGTGACGCTGGAGCCGTGCAGTCATCATGGTCGCACGCCGCCGTGTGCCGATGCATTACTGGCAGCAGGTGTTGCCCGTGTTGTCGCCGCGATGCAGGATCCTAACCCGGAAGTCGCGGGGCGTGGTTTATACCGCCTCAAACAAAACGGCGTGGATGTCAGTCACGGGCTGATGCATCCGCAGGCTGAAGCCGTGAATCTGGGGTTCCTGAAACGAATGCGGACTGGTTTCCCGTATATTCAGCTCAAAATGGGCGCGTCTTTAGATGGCAGAACTGCGATGGCCTCGGGCGAAAGCCAGTGGATCACCTCGGCTGCCGCCCGTGCTGATGTTCAGCGTTTTCGCGCTGAAAGCTCGGCGATTCTGAGCACCAGTGCCACTGTTCTCGCGGACAATCCCTCGCTGAATGTACGCTGGAGCGAACTGGGCAGTGAGGTGCAGGCGATTTATCCCGAGGAAAATCTGCGTCAACCGCTGCGGGTTATTCTCGACAGTCAGAATCGCGTGACGCCACAGCATCAGGTGGTGAATTTACCCGGTGAAGTCTGGCTGGCGCGGCTGGAAGCTGACACGCAAGTCTGGCCGGGATCCGTCGAGCAATGGCGTGTGGCCGGGCGCGACAACCGTATTGATCTGGTTCTGCTGATGATGCAACTGGCGAAACGGCAGATAAATTCCATCTGGGTGGAAGCCGGTGCACAACTGGCCGGTGCCTTATTACAAGCCGGTCTGGTTGATGAATTAATCGTTTATATGGCGCCTAAGTTATTGGGCGATAATGGCCGCGCACTGTGTGAACTGCCAGGATTGCAGCATTTGGCGGATGCCCCTGAATTTGTTTTCAATGATATCCGTCAGGTCGGCTCTGACTTACGTTTGCGCCTGAAACCGGTGTATTGAGAATTTTACTCCTCCCTGCGGAATGACTTTAAAAGCGCATGTCCAGACAGGGTAATTTTATGATAGAATCCGCCCCCCTGCGGCTGGGGTTGAGAAACTCCTGAACCCACTTTAAGGAAAACTATGAACGTTATCGAAGGTGTTGTAGCCACGCCTAACGCGCGCGTAGCGATCGCGATTGCTCGTTTTAACAATTTTATCAACGACAGCCTGCTTTCTGGCGCTGTTGATGCGTTGAAACGTATTGGTCAGGTCAGCGATGACAACATCACCGTAGTCTGGGTCCCGGGCGCATACGAATTGCCTCTGGCAACCCGCGCACTGGCTGAAAGCGGTAAGTATGATGCGGTTGTTGCACTTGGCACCGTGATCCGCGGGGGCACTGCCCACTTTGAATTTGTAGCGGGCGAATGCAGCTCTGGCCTGTCCAGCGTTGCCATGAACAGCGAAATCCCGGTGGCCTTCGGTGTGCTGACGACAGAAAGCATTGAACAAGCCATCGAACGCGCAGGGACAAAAGCCGGTAACAAGGGTGCAGAAGCTGCACTGACCGCGCTTGAAATGATTAATGTTATCAAGGCTATTAAGGCCTGAATCTAGTTAAGGGGAAATCCGTGAAACCTGCTGCTCGTCGCCGCGCCCGTGAATGTGCCGTTCAGGCGCTTTACTCCTGGCAGTTGTCGAAAAATGACATCGCCGATGTTGAATTAGAATTCCTGACCGAGCAGGATGTCAAAGACGTAGACATTGCCTATTTCCGCGAACTGCTGGCTGGTGTAGCAAACAGTGCTGAGAAACTCGATGCACTGATGGCGCCATACCTGTCCCGCCAGTTGGATGAACTGGGCCAGGTGGAAAGAGCTATTTTGCGTCTGGCTCTGTTTGAGCTGAGCAAACGCCAGGACGTTCCTTATAAAGTGGCGATCAACGAAGCTATCGAACTGGCCAAAACTTTTGGGGCTGAAGACAGTCATAAGTTCGTCAATGGTGTGCTGGATAAAGCAGGCCCACATATTCGTAAAAAGTGATCGTCAAAAAGGGTCAGCCTCGTTCACAAATGGCGACAGTCATTTTCGGTTGATTTCTGGCTCTGTTGATAATCTGGTGATGTCACTGCGTTTATCCTTTGTGTGACACCCTTCTTAAGGCCGGATTTCCGGCCTTAAGTCATTCTAACGATTTGGAAATGTACTATGGCATGCGGCGAATTTGATGTCATCACTCGCTACTTTAACCGGTTCAGAACTGCCCGGCAGGATGTGCATTTAGGCATTGGTGATGATTGTGCCTTACTGACGGTTGGCGAGAAGCAGCTATTAGCAGTCAGTACCGATACGCTGGTCGAAGGTATCCATTTTCTAAAAACTATTTCACCTTCCGACCTGGGCTATAAAGCGCTGGCGGTTAACCTGAGCGATCTGGCCGCGATGGGCGCCGATCCTGCCTGGGTTTCGCTGGCCCTGACGCTGCCGGAAGTGAACACCGACTGGTTGCAGGCATTCAGCGACAGTCTGTTTGAACAACTCAATTATTACGGTATGCAGTTGATTGGCGGCGACACCACGCGTGGCCCGCTGAGCATGACGTTAACCATTCAGGGGCTGGTGCCTGTGGGGCGTGCATTAACCCGTTCCGGTGCAGGCATTGGTGACTGGATCTTCGTCACCGGTACCCTCGGTGACAGTGCTGCGGGGCTCGCTATTCTGCTGGAACAGCTGAATGTGACTGATACCGATAACCGCGAATTTCTGCTCAAACGCCATCTGCGGCCTTCGCCACGCGTTCTGCAAGGGCAGGCGCTGCGCGATTTAGCAACATCTGCTATCGATCTTTCTGACGGGTTGATGTCGGATCTTAAACATATACTGACTGCCAGTGAATGTGGCGCGCGGCTCGATCTTGATGCGATCCCATTATCGGTTGCATTGAATAAAGTTGCCGATCCTGAGCAGGCGCTGAAATGGGCGCTGACCGGAGGCGAAGATTATGAACTTTGCTTCACTGTGCCGGAAATTAACCGCGGTGCGCTGGATGTGGCACTGAGCCATCTGGGTGTCAACTTTACCTGTGTTGGCCAGATTGCGCCGCTTTCAGAAGGTATTAAGTTTATGCGTTCTGGCGTACCGGTAGAACTTGAATGGCAAGGTTTTGACCACTTTGCCGGAGAGGAATTGTTGTGAATATTGGCCGTAAAAAACGCCCGGCGGGGTACAAGGGAAAAACCGGTGATCCGGTTCAGGACATGGCTGCGGCTAAAAAGCGTCTTGATTTGCGTAATCCGTGGCATTTACTGGCGACCGGTTTTGGCAGCGGTTTATTCCCTGTTGGTCCGGGCACTGCGGGCTCCATCGCTGCGATCCCGTTCTGGATTGTCATGACCTACCTGCCGTGGCAGGTGTATTCCATGATCGTCATGTTCAGTATTTGTATCGGGGTTTATCTTTGCCGACAGACCGCACGCGACATGCGGGTTCATGACCACGGCAGTATTGTATGGGATGAATTTGTTGGCATGTGGATCACCCTGATGGCGATCCCGGTCAACGACTGGCGCTGGGTATTGATTGGCTTTATCGTTTTCCGCGTGCTGGATATCTGGAAGCCGTGGCCGATCCGCTGGTTTGACCGCAACGTGCAGGGCGGAATGGGTATCATGATCGATGATGTGGTCGCCGGTGTGCTTGGCGCGGCCATTATCTATCTGGTCGGACATCACTGGCCGCTGGGCCTGTTTTGATCCGTTTCAGATAGTAATAAAAAAGCGTTGCCGGGTTTTCCCTGACAACGCTTTTTTTACGCGTTTATATTACTGAAAGCCGGTCGCCTGATGCGGCACATAAGCCATTTCCAGCTCGGCGATCTCTTCAATCGAAAGTTTCACCTCCAGCGCGGCAATGGCATCTTCCAGATGAGCGGGGCGCGAAGCACCGATAATTGGCGCAGTCACGACGTGTTTACTCAGGATCCACGCCAGTGCGATCTGTGCGCGTGGCACGCCATGATCTTCCGCTATTTTCCCGACACGTTCAGCAATTTTACCATCAGCTTCATCGGTGGCGTCATACAGCGTTTTAGCAAAATTATCGGAAACCGAACGTGCAGTGGTTTCTCCCCACGGACGGGTCAGTTTGCCGCGCGCCAGCGGACTCCACGGCAATACTGCAATGTTCTTTTCCAGACACAGCGGGTACATCTCGTTTTCTTCTTCACGCTGGATCAGATTGTACTGATCCTGCATCGACACAAAACTTGCCCAGTCGTTTTGCGCAGAGACATCCAGCGCGTGTTTGAATTGATGCGCATGCATCGATGACGCGCCGATAAATCGCGCCTTACCGGCTTTGACGACGTCATTCAGCGCTTCAAGTGTTTCTTCAATGGGTGTTTCGTAATCCCAGCGATGGATTTGCAGCAGGTCGACATACTCCATGCCGAGACGGCGCAGGCTGTCATCGATGGATTGCATAATCGAAGCCCGTGAAAGCCCCGGTTTTAAGCCGGTGACGGCGTTGTACACTTTGGTCGCCACGACAATCTCATCGCGTCTGGCGAAATCCTTCAGGGCGCGGCCAACGATTTCCTCGCTGCTACCGTCGGAATAGCTGTTGGCGGTGTCAAAGAAGTTAATGCCGGCATCCAGGGCCTGCTGGATGATCGGGCGACTGCTCTCTTCCGGTAACGTCCACGCATGAGTGCCGCGATCTGGTTCGCCAAAAGTCATACAACCGAGACACAGTTTCGATACTTTTAGTCCGGTTTTTCCTAATGTGGTGTATTGCATGACATCTCCTGGTAATCATGAAGTGATAACAGAAAATCATTGAAAATGATTAGCACGCTATAACTGTAGCTTAAAGCAGGGGGAGCTCGTGTGACTGAAGGGGAAAATGGAGAGGAAAATCCCCTCTTTCAGGTAGAAAGAGGGGAGGGGAATCAGGCCAGCCAGTCGGTTATCTGACGGTCAATGCCTTCGGCATCCAGTCCTAAATCGTGACGAATTTCGTCCTGCGTGCCTTGTGGCACAAAACTGTCCGCCAGACCGATATTCAGCACCGGCACCAGAATACGTCTGGACATCAGCAGTTCATTCACGCCACTGCCCGCCCCCCCCATGATGGCGTTTTCTTCCAGTGTGACCAGCACTTCATGGCTTGACGCCAGTTCCTGAATCAGTGCTTCATCGAGTGGTTTCACAAAGCGCATATCCACGACGGTCGCGTTGCGTTTTTCCGCTGCGGCCAGCGCTTCAGGCAACAATGTACCGAAGTTAAGAATCGCAACTTTCTCGCCTTCACGACGCACGACGCCTTTACCGATTGGCAGTGAAGCCAGCGGTTCACTGGTGGCGCCGGTACCATTACCACGTGGATAACGCACGGCAACCGGCCCGCTGTTATGGTGATAACCGGTGTGCAGCATCTGACGACATTCGTTTTCGTCGCTCGGCGTCATGATGGTCATGTTTGGGATGCAGCGCAGGAAGGAGAGATCGAACGCGCCCTGATGTGTCTGACCATCCGCTCCGACGATACCACCGCGGTCGATAGCAAACAGTACCGGAAGATTCTGGATCGCCACATCGTGGATCACCTGATCATAGGCGCGTTGCAGAAACGTCGAGTAGATCGCCACAATCGGCTTGTATCCGCCAATCGCAAGGCCTGCCGCAAAGGTGACCGCATGCTGTTCGGCAATGGCCACGTCGAAATACTGCTGCGGGTATTCACGCGAGAAACGCACCATACCGGACCCTTCACGCATCGCTGGCGTGACAGCCATCAGCTTGCTGTCTTTGGCCGCGGTTTCGCACAACCAGTCGCCGAAAATCTTCGAATAGGTTGGCAGACCTTCTTTGCTTTTCGGCAACGTGCCGGAAGCCGGATCGAATTTAGGCACGGCATGGAAGCTGATCGGATCTTTTTCGGCTGGGGCGTAGCCTTTGCCTTTTTTCGTCATGATATGCAGTAGCTGCGGGCCTTTCAGGTCACGCATGTTTTTCAGCGTTTGCGCCAGCGCCACCACGTCGTGACCATCGACCGGCCCGATATAGTTAAAGCCCAGCTCTTCAAACAGCGTGCCCGGCACCATCATGCCTTTCAGATGTTCTTCGGTACGGCGCACCAGTTCTTTAATCGGTGGCAGGCCAGACAGGACTTTCTTGCCGCCTTCACGCAGACGCGAATACAGCTTGCCGGAGAGCAACTGTGCCAGATGATTATTCAGCGCGCCGACGTTTTCGGAAATCGACATCTCATTGTCGTTGAGGATAACCAGCATGTCAGGTTTGATGTCGCCTGCGTGGTTCATCGCTTCAAACGCCATACCTGCGGTGATCGCGCCATCGCCAATTACACAAACGGTACGACGACCTTTACCTTCACGTTCAGCAGCCACCGCCATGCCGAGGCCTGCGCTGATGGAGGTCGATGAGTGACCAACGGATAAGGTGTCGTATTCGCTTTCACCACGCCAGGGGAACGGGTGCAGACCGCCTTTCTGACGAATGGTGGAAATACGATCACGACGACCGGTCAGAATTTTGTGCGGATAGGCCTGATGGCCGACATCCCAGACAACGTGGTCGAACGGCGTGTTATAGACATAATGCATCGCCACGGTCAGTTCAACCGTCCCCAGACCGGACGCAAAGTGTCCGCTGGACTGACTGACGCTGGCCAATAAATATTGGCGCAGCTCATCGCAGAGCTTAGGCAAGCTCTCTTTAGGAAGTGAACGGAGATCTTCAGGATTCTCCGCCAGCGCCAGTGTCGGGTATTTGGCTAATTCAAGGCTCATCAGTTGCTCATAGTAAGTTTAATTATCGCGTTCAATGATAAAGCTGGCTAACGCGAGAAGTGGCGCTGTGTTGTAAGAAAGTGCCGCCAACTGATCCAGTGCGGAAACGGCTTCCTGATACAGGTCCATGGCCTTAGCCTTTGCGCCGTCCAGCCCCAACAGGGCAGGATAGGTACTTTTTCCGAGTTGCTGGTCAGCGCCCTGGCGTTTGCCGAGCGTAGCGGTATCGCCAACCACGTCCAGGATATCGTCCTGAACCTGAAATGCTAAACCAATAGCCTGCGCGTAGTTATCCAGTATCGGTAAAACAGCACGTCCGGTTTCACCGGCAGCCAGCGCGCCCATGCGTACGGCGGCGCGGATCAGCGCACCGGTTTTATGGCGATGAATTTGTTCCAGTGCGTCGAGGCCAACCTGCTGACCTTCAGCGGCTAAATCCAGGGCCTGACCGCCACACATCCCGCTGGATCCGCTGGCGAGGGCCAGTTCGGAAATCATCGCCAGACGATCTTTTACCGCAACATCCGGCATTTCACTGTCAGCCAGAATCGAGAATGCCAGTGTTTGCAGAGCATCGCCCGCCAGAATCGCATTGGCTTCGCCAAATTTAATGTGGCAGGTCGGCTGACCACGGCGCAAATCGTCGTCGTCCATGGCCGGTAAATCATCGTGTATCAGCGAATATGCATGGATGCATTCCACGGCAGCCGCAGGCGCATCGAGATTTTTCAGATCCAGACTGAACAACTGGCCGCTGGCGTAAACCAGATACGGACGCAGACGTTTACCGCCCAGCAACGCACCGTAACGCATGGCTTCAACCAGCGGTAAGTCGGCCAGCGGCAGTGCGCTGATATAGGCTGTTAATACCTCATCGACTCGCTGTTGCATTGCGCGCAGTTCATGCGTAAATCCGTCAGCGCTGGAAAGGGAGATCGCTTCAGACATGACAGTTACTCGGCTTCCGGGGTGAACGGGGTCAGCGGAGCGTCGTTGTCGCTGTCGAGCAGGATTTGAACGCGCTGTTCTGCCTGTTGCAGCTTTTGCTGCCCCTGACGCGCCAGCTGGACGCCTTGCTCAAATTCGTTGAGTGCGTCTTCTAAAGGCAACTCGCCTGATTCGAGGCGGGAAACGATCTGTTCCAGTTCGGCCAGAGCCGTTTCAAAATTGGCAGGTGGTGCAGATTTTTTTGGCATAATTCTCTTTTAATATCGTTGATCAGAATGGATGATCGAAGTACTGAGGCGGCAGAGTCAGCGCTCAGCCTCAAGAGACATTCCTGTCCAGCATGACATCTGCTGCAGGGTTTTGTGCACAGAGTACCCATTTTAAGTGATATACTCTGCGCCGCAGATATTATTGCTAAGCCCAATGTGACACAAAATGAACATTTGGCTTAGCAATAATAGGATCCTAGATCCTTATTCAGCGACTTACTACCCCGTTTTTTCACCTGCTAACAAAAGACTGCCATGAAGTTTATCATTAAATTGTTCCCTGAAATCACCATCAAGAGCCAATCTGTGCGTTTGCGCTTCATTAAGATCCTCTCGAGCAGCATTCGCAATATCGTGCGACCGCATGATGAGACGCTGGCGGTGGTCCGCCACTGGGATCATATCGAAGTTCGCAGCAAAGACGAAAGCAAACACGACCTGATTCAGGAATTGCTCTGCCGCATTCCAGGTATCCGTTATGTTGAAGAAGTTGAAGACCGTCCTTACACCGATGTCCACAACATCTTCGAGCAAGCGCTGGAAGCTTACCGTGATGAAGTGGCAGGCAAAACTTTCTGTGTGCGTGTTAAACGTCGTGGTAAACATGATTTTACGTCTACCGAGGTTGAACGCTATGTCGGCGGTGGCCTGAATCAGCACATTGAATCAGCGAAGGTCAGCCTGAAAGATCCGCAGGTCACGGTGAAACTGGAAATTAACGACGATAAGCTGGTGCTGGTGAAAAGCCGCCTCGAGGGTCAGGGCGGTTACCCGATTGGCACGCAGGAAGATGTGCTGTCACTGATTTCTGGTGGTTTCGACTCCGGTGTATCCAGTTATATGCTGATGCGTCGCGGCTGTCGTGTGCATTATTGCTTCTTTAATCTCGGCGGCGCAGCGCATGAAATCGGTGTGAAACAGGTGGCGCATTATTTGTGGAACCGTTTCGGCAGCTCGCACCGGGTGCGTTTTATCGCGGTTGATTTCGAACCGGTCGTCGGTGAAATCCTCGAAAAAGTTGAAGACGGCCAGATGGGCGTTGTCCTGAAACGTATGATGGTGCGTGCGGCGTCTTCCATTGCTGAGCGCTATGGCGTGCAGGCACTGGTCACCGGTGAAGCGCTGGGGCAGGTTTCCAGCCAGACGCTGACCAATTTGCGTTTAATCGACAATGTTTCTGACACGCTTATTTTGCGTCCGCTGATTTCTCACGATAAAGAGCACATCATCAAGATTGCCCGTGAAATCGGTACGGAAGATTTTGCGAAAACCATGCCGGAATACTGCGGTGTGATTTCGAAAAGCCCGACGGTGAAAGCGGTGAAAGCAAAAGTCGAAGCCGAAGAAGCGATGTTCGATTTTGAGGTGCTGGATAAAGTAGTCAGCGAAGCGCGCAATGTCGATATTCGCGAAATTGCTACACAGGCGGCGGAAGTGGTACCGGAAGTGGAAACTGTGGCTGAGTTCGTGTCAACAGACGTCGTTCTGGATGTCCGGGCACCGGATGAAGTGGAAGCCCAGCCGCTGGCACTGGAAAACGTTGAAGTGAAGCCGCTGGCGTTCTACAAACTGGCCACTCAGTTTGGCGATCTGGATCAGAACAAAACCTATCTGTTGTATTGCGACCGTGGCGTGATGAGTCGTTTACAGGCGCTGTATCTGAAAGAACAGGGCTTTAACAACGTGAAAGTCTATCGTCCGTAAACGATATTCCGGATGTAAAAAAGGGGTTCAGCATCGCTGAGCCCCTTTTTACTGGCGGTAATCGGATCACGACTCCCGGGTACCTTCATCGGTGTAGTTATAAATCCCCGGAGCCAGAACCAGTTGCGCGGCAATTTCCGCTGCTTTGGCTTTGCCCAGCAACAGATCGATAATTTTCAGGGCAAATTCCATTGACGTGCCCGGCCCCTGACTGGTCAGAAGATTAACGCGCGGATCGAAAATCACCCGACGATCGGACCATTTATTCGGGTCAATCTTATCCTTTAAGCCCGGAAAACCGGTCATATTCCCGACCGGGAATAAATCGTGATACTCCAGCACCAGCGCAGGTGCGGCGCAGATAGCCGCAACAATTTTACCGCTGACATGCATCTGGCGCACTTTCTCTACCAGCAGCGGGCTTTCGCTGAAACAGGTTGCGCCACCGAGGCCACCGGGCAGAACGATCACGTCATGCTCATCATCTGCAACATCTACCAGTGCGACATCGGCCAGAATACGCACGCCGCGCGAGCAGCGGATTTCCAGGTTGCCATCGCCTGCGACACTGGCTGTCGTGACGTTAATGCCCGCCCGTACCAGCAAGTCAATTGCGGTAACGGCTTCTATTTCTTCGCTACCAGGTGCCAGGCAGACCAGAACTGACGCGCTCATAATCGTTTTCCTTTCTCTTAATCTGTTCAAATAAGCGGTTATTAACCGGCAGGGTCAGGCCGAACTTACGCCCGCGGCGCAGGACATAGCCGGTAATGTAATCGATTTCGGTATGACGTTGATTGCGGATATCCTGCAGCATCGACGAATGGTTAGCGGAGGTGGATTCAATCACCTGATAGACGAAGCTGAGCAAAGATTCTCTGTGAATTTCGACGCCTTCAATCGCCATCACCTGCGCGACCTCCTGACTGATTTGCTCAATCTGATCGGCATACGCCAGCAGGTCGCCGTTGGTGCAATCATACAAAGCTGTCAGCGGATTAATCACGCAGTTCACCGCCAGCTTATTCCACAGCGACGGCTTGATGTTGTCATGCCAAGCCACGTCCGGTAAGGCATTATGCAGCGTATCCGCCAGTGAACTCAGCGCCGCACCGCGCGGAGTCACCGGACCGATGTGCGTCGCTCCGGCAGCCACATGGACAATTGCGTTGCCTTCATGACGCGCCGCATGGGTCGTTGCGCCCTGCAAAATCGCCAGACGGTTAGGGGGTAATTCATCAACAGTGCCCATGCCATTATGCAGCAGTAATATCGCGCAATTATCATTAAGCATCGGCATCAGCGTGCTTATTGCGCCGGAAACCTGCCACGCTTTCAACGTGACCAGCAGTAATTCGCTTTGTGCCAGATGTTCCGGGTCGTTAGTAGGCATATTGCGATTAAAAGCAATGCCTTCCGGCGAAATAACGTTAACGGCACAAAATGGCTGCGCAATGCGGATCCAGCCCTGAACGTCGTGGCCTTGCTGATAGAGGGCCGAAAGCCAAAGTTGTCCCAGCGCACCGCAACCCAATACTGTTATTTTCATTGTGCCTCCCGGGAATTGTGGCGAAACAGGGCCATGAAATAGTTTGTTGAAAGAATATTCTGCTGTCCGGTTATCTTATTAGTATAGACATTTGTGCTGTAGATCACATTTTCACCTGCACTTTTTGACCCTCTGAGCATTTTATGTCCGGTACTTTGCTGTCGTTTGGCATCGGGGGTTGAAGGCGGTATTATGCACGCCATATAACGTGCAACACAAAAACTACAGGGAGAAGCGATTATGCCGTCTTTTGACATTGTTTCCGAAATCGACATGCAGGAAGTGCGCAATGCCGTGGAAAATGCCAGCCGTGAACTGCAAACCCGCTGGGATTTCCGCAACATTCCTGCCAGCTTCGATCTCAATGAAAAAAACGAGAGTATCAAAGTGGCCAGCGAATCAGATTTTCAGGTAAATCAGCTGGTCGATATTCTGCGTGAGAAGTTAGCCAAACGTGGCATTGAAGGCGGGGCGCTGGAAATTCCTGAGCAGATGGAGCACAGCGGTAAAACCTACAGCGTTGATGCCAAACTGCATTCCGGCATTGAATCCGCCCTGGCGAAGAAAATCGTCAAGCTGATCAAAGACAGTAAAATTAAAGTGCAGGCACAGGTTCAGGGCGACGAAGTCCGTGTTACCGGCAAAGCGCGTGATGATTTGCAGGCCGTAATGGCATTGATCCGCAACGGTGATCTGGGACAGCCGTTCCAGTTTAAGAATTTCCGCGACTGATAGCCTTCGTACTACGGTTATTTTAAAGGGACGCATTGCGTCTAATGCCGGTCACTTAAGGTGACCGGCATTGTTTTTTAAGGGATATTTTGACCTTTTTTCTCTCACTTCCCTCGCATATTCACGCTCACGCCTCGAGGGCAGCTTTAGCATCGCTGCGTTGCTGTAAAAATGCTTCAGATGACCCGGGATGGCTCCCGCTGATGCCCACGGCAGCCCGATTAACAACCGT
Source organism: Rahnella sp. P4_A8 (assembly GCF_056402435.1). Lineage (NCBI taxonomy): Bacteria > Pseudomonadati > Pseudomonadota > Gammaproteobacteria > Enterobacterales > Yersiniaceae > Rahnella > Rahnella sp. P4_A8. The sequence goes on from NZ_JBFUHK010000031.1 coordinate 49,435, forward strand.
AATATCTCCGACACTGCAC
>NZ_JBFUHK010000032.1:0-47937 GCF_056402435.1 Rahnella sp. P4_A8
CCGTTTCCCATCTCAAACCTCCTTCGGGTTAGCCAGATAACCCGTGGTATCGCCTACAGGACGGCAATTCGCATTGGGTTTAATGACGATATTTGGGTGAGTGAAATGTGAAGCCGGCAACGGTGCCACTTCAGCCAGTTCACCGTATTTCGCACGCAGTTCTTCGATTGGCGCCATATCCAACGCACGCAGCGGGCAGGATTCAACACAAATCGGTTTTTTACCTTCAGCAATGCGTTCGTAGCATCCGTCACATTTGGTCATGTGACCTTTGGCTTCATTGTATTGCGGCGCGCCATACGGACACGCCATATGGCAATAACGACAGCCAATACAGATATCTTCGTTTACGACCACAAAACCGTCTTCACGCTTATGCATCGCGCCACTCGGACAGACCTTGGTGCAGGCGGGATCCGCACAATGGTTACAGGAAATTGACAAATAATAGGCGAAGACATTCTGATGCCAGCCATCTCCGTCTTTTTGCCAGTCGCCGCCAGCATATTCATAGATACGGCGGAAACTCACGTCCGGGGTTAAATTTTTGAAGTCCTTGCATGCCAGTTCACAGGTTTTGCACCCTGTGCAGCGGCTTGAGTCAATATAAAAACCATATTGAGTTGTCATGATTTACTCCGTTAAACCTTAGCCACTTGCACAAGGTTGGTATGAGAGGGGTTACCTTTCGCCAGCGGTGAAGGTCTTTGAGAAGTCAGTACATTAATGCTGCCCGCACGGTCGATTTTTTTGCTGTCAGGGGAATACCAGGCACCTTCGCCAAGTGCGACAACGCCCGGCATCATGCGCGGTGTCACTTTGGCGGCTATATGCACTTCCCCGCGATCGTTAAAGATGCGGATCATGTCGCCGTTGGTGATACCACGCTGTGCGGCATCCATCGGATTGATCCACATTTCCTGGCGACAGGCTGCTTTCAGTACATCAACATTGCCGTAAGTGGAGTGGGTACGCGCTTTGTAGTGGAAACCCGTCATCTGTAACGGATATTTACTGGCCAGCGGGTCGTCATAGTTTTCGAAACCGGCGGCATACACCGGTAATGGATCAATAACGTCCTCTTTAGAGAGTTCCCATTCAGCCGCAATCTTGGCCAGTTCAGCAGAGTAAATTTCGATTTTACCGGACGGCGTACTCAGCGGATTGGCCGCAGGATTTTCACGGAATGCTTTGTAAGCCACATGATGCTGGTCGGGGTCACGTTTTTTGAATATGCCCTGTTTGCGGAAGGTCTCGAAATCTGGCAGTTCTGGCAGCGCTTCACGTGACTGCTGATACAGATGACGCAACCATTCTTCCTGCGTACGGCCTTCGGTGAACTGCTGCTCTACCCCCATGCGGCGGGAAAGCTCGCTGGTCATTTCATAGATGTTCTTGCACTGGAAACGTGGCGTAATCGCCTGATCGGCAAAAATCACATAATCCATGTTGCCGCACGAGGCATCGAGACAGAAATCCATCTGCTCAGAGGCCGTGCAGTCTGGCAGGATAATATCTGCGTATTTTGCTGACGAGGTCATGTGGTTATCAATCACCACAATCATTTCACACTGTTTGTCATCCTGCAGAATGTCATGGGTGCGGTTAATATCTGAATGCTGATTGATCAAACAGTTACCAGCGTAGTTCCAGATAAACTTAATGGGCACATCAAGTTTATCCTTGCCGCGCACGCCATCTTTCATGGCGGTCATCTGCGGGCCACGCACAATCGCATCCGTCCACAGGAACATAGAAATACTGGTCTGAACCGGATTTTCCAGCGTCGGCATACGTACAAACGGGATCTCGTAGGAACCTTCGCGGGCACCGGAATTGCCACCGTTAACGCCCACGTTGCCAGTAAGGATCGCCAGCATCGCAATTGCACGGGTTGCAATTTCTCCGTTAGCGTGACGCTGCGGGCCCCAACCCTGCGTGATAAATGCTGGTTTTGCCTGTCCGATTTCACGTCCCAGCTTGACGATTTTATCCACGGAGATGCCCGTGATTTTTGCCGCCCATTCAGGCGTTTTCGCTACACCGTCTGGCCCTTTGCCGAGAATATAAGCCTTGTAATGCGCATTCTCAGGCACACCCGCCGGTAAGGTCTTTTCGTCATACCCGACGCAATACTTATCGAGGAATGGCTGATCAACCAGATTTTCAGTGATCATGACGTGCGCCAGCGCCGCTGCCAGCGCGCCATCAGTACCCGGACGGATCGGCACCCATTCGTCTTCGCGTCCGGCACCGGTATCGGTATAGCGCGGATCCACAATGATCATACGGGCGTTCGAACGCTGGCGAGCCTGTTCGAGGTAATATGTCACCCCGCCACCGCTCATACGGGTTTCACCCGGGTTATTGCCGAACAGCACCACCAGTTTGCTGTTTTCGATATCAGACGGGCTGTTGCCGTCCGCCCAGCCGCCATAGGTATAATTAAGACCCGCTGCAATTTGCGCTGAACTGTAGTCGCCATAATGATTCAGATAACCACCGCAGCAGTTCATCAGACGAGCGATCAGTGTCTTGCCTGGCGGCCATGAACGCGTCATCGTGCCACCCAGCGTACCTGTGCCGTAATTCAGATAAATCGCTTCATTGCCATAGCGATGAATAATGTCTTTAAGGCTGCCCGCCAGGGTGTCAAAGGCTTCGTCCCAGCTGATAGGCTTGAATTTCCCTTCACCACGTTTGCCCACGCGTTTCATCGGATACTTCAGACGGTCCGGGTTATAAACACGACGACGCATTGAGCGCCCGCGCAGACAGGCACGAACCTGATGCAGTCCTTCATAATTGTCATTACCGGTATTGTCGGTCTCGACATAGCGGATCTCGTTATCAACGACGTGCATTCGCAACGGACAGCGGCTGCCGCAGTTAACAGTACAGGCACTCCAGACGATTTTCTCATCTGTAGATTTGGCCGGGGCCTGTAGCTTTTCCGCACGTATTGATTTGAACGGCAACGATATGCCGCCAACTGCGGCTGCTATACCGGCGAGTGTGGTTCCCTTAACCAGGTCACGGCGGCTGATCCCACCGCCTGAATCGGTTTTATTACTGTTTGAATCTGACATTGCTTACTCCGTAACGCCCTTATCTGAAGGACGAAAATTTAACAACCCTGTCATCGGGCCCTGGCTCGTGGCTCGTGGCTTCTTTAGACTTTTTCTATTTGAATCAAATTTGTATGCTGAGGATTACCCTTCGCTAACGGTGAGGGGCGTTGGGTTGTCAGCGTGTTCATACAGGCACCATGGTCAATACGGTCACCACCCATATTGGCCTGATGCCATGCGCCCTGCCCCATAGCCACAACGCCGGGTATGATGCGCGGGGTGACTTTTGCCGCTACACGCACTTCACCGCGGTCATTAAAGACTTTCACTTTGTCACCGTTTTCAATGCCACGGGTTTTGGCATCGATCGGGTTAATCCAGACTTCCTGCCGGCAGGACGCCTGCAAAACATCGATATTGCCGTATGTGGAATGGGTGCGGGCTTTGTAGTGGAAGCCGAACATCTGCAACGGAAACTGGCTACGTTTCGGATCGTCCCAGCCTTCAAAGGTTGAGGCATATACCGGCAGCGGACTAATGGTTTCATCTTTTTTCAGCTCCCATTCGCCGGCAATTTTCGCCAGAGCAGAGGAGTAAATTTCGATTTTACCGGAAGGTGTTTTCAGCGGATTGGCCTGGGGATCCTGACGGAATTTTTTATAAGCCACAAAATGCCCGGCAGGATCCTTACGCTTATATATCCCCATTAGCCGTAGTTCTTCATAAGCAGGCAATGCCGGGTCTTTCGCCAGCATTTTGGCATACAGATATTGCAACCACTCCCGCTGGGTACGGCCTTCGGTGAACTTGTTATAAACATCCGGGCCAAGACGACGCGCGACTTCGCTCATCATCTCGTAGATGCCTTTACGTTCGAACTTAGCGGACGTTGCGGGCTGGATGAAAATCAGATACCCCATATTTCCGGCGTAGTCATTTGGAATAATATCTTCCTGCTCGACGGTCATAAGGTCAGGCAGCAGGATGTCGGCGTACTTCGCCGAGGAGGTCATGAAGTTTTCCAGCACGACGATCATCTCGCACTGCGTGTCATCCTGCAGAATATCGTGGGTTTTATTGATGTCGGAATGCTGGTTGGTGATGGTATTACCGGCATAGTTCCAGATGAATTTGATCGGCACATCCAGTTTGTCTTTGCCGCGCACGCCATCTTTCGTGGCAGTCATCTGCGGGCCACGGGCAATGGCATCAGTCCAGCTAAAACAGGAAATCTGTGTTTTGACCGGATTTTCCAGCACGGGCATGCGTTCAATGGTGATGGTATAAGTGGATTCACGTGCGCCACTATTGCCGCCATTAATGCCAACATTGCCGGTTAAAATCGGCAACATAGCGATGGCTCGGGACGTCAGTTCACCGTTGGCCTGACGCTGTGGACCCCAGCCCTGAGAGATATAGGCGGGTTTTGCCTGACCGATTTCGCGGGCCAGTTTGACAATACGATTGGCCGGAATACCGGTAATGCGGGACGCCCATTCAGGTGTCTTTGCCGTCGCATCTTCGCCCAGGCCGAGAATATAGGCTTTGTAATGACTGTTGGCCGTTGCGTCCGCAGGCAGGGTTTTTTCGTCGTAGCCCACACAATACGAATCAAGGAAGGGTTGGTCGACCATGTTCTCAGTGATCAGCACATGCGCAAGGCCAGCCACCAGTGCGGCATCCGTCCCCGGACGAATAGGGATCCACTCGTCTTCCCGACCTGCAGCAGTATCCGTATAACGCGGGTCGATCACGATCATACGGGCATTGGAACGCTGGCGTGCCTGTTCGAGGTAATAGGTGATGCCGCCGCCACTCATGCGCGTTTCAGCCGGATTGTTACCGAACAGGACGACCAGCTTGCTGTTTTCAATATCTGACGTACTGTTGCCCTCGTTACTGCCATACGTGTATGGCATGGCGCAGGCGATTTGCGCGGTACTGTAAGTGCCGTAATGACTGAGAAAACCGCCATAGCAGTTCATCAGGCGGGCAACCAGCGAAGCGTAAGGAGAAGAACGGGTGATGTTGCCGCCTACAATGCCGGACGTGTAATTGATATATACCGCTTCATTGCCGTATTTCGCGACAATACGCTTCAGGTTATTGGCAATTTCATCGAACGCCTCTTCCCAGCTAATGCGTTTAAACTTACCTTCACCGCGCTTGCCGACGCGCTTCATCGGATAATTCAGGCGCTCCGGATGATTCATGCGGCGGCGGATAGAACGCCCGCGCAGGCAGGCGCGCACCTGGTGATCACCGTAAATATCCTGCCCGGTATTGTCTGTTTCGACCCAGTACACCTCATCATCACGTACATGCAAACGTAACGCACAACGGCTACCGCAGTTGACTGAACAGGCGCCCCACACCACTTTATCTTCGGAGACTAAATGCTTCGCCTCACCCACTCCCTGGGCCAGTGCTTTACGGCTAAAAGGAAGGGATACGCCATCCGCAGCAACGGCCAGCCCTGCCAGCGTTGATGTTTTGATCAGTGTCCGGCGGCTGATACCACTTTTTAGCGTGGTGATTTCTGATTTGATTTCCGACATTTTTCGCTCCGGTAATGAGGCAATACCCACTCAAACAGCATGGATACTACTTATTAGGGGGTACGAAACCTTGTCTGCTATCAAAAAAGGCGGGGTTGAAGAGAAAGAAATACGGAATTCGTAACGTAACGCATGATTTCATGCATAAAAAAAAGCGCCCTAAGGCGCTTTTCGCTATGTTAGTGCAGATATAACGGGATTAACCGATATATTCTAAACCGCCCATGTACGGACGTAATACTTCCGGCACTTCGATACGGCCATCAGCTTGTTGGTAGTTTTCCAGCACGGCGACCAGTGTACGGCCTACAGCCAAACCAGAACCATTCAGGGTATGAACCAGACGTGGTTTTTTATCGGTTTTGTTGCGGCAACGCGCCTGCATACGACGGGCCTGGAAATCACCCATGTTGGAGCATGAGGAGATTTCACGGTATGTATCCTGCGCTGGCAACCAAACTTCCAGATCGTAGGTTTTGCAAGAGCCAAAGCCCATATCGCCGGTACACAACAAAACTTTGCGGTATGGCAAATTCAGCAGTTGAAGCACCTTTTCTGCATGGCCGGTCAGTTCTTCCAGTGCGTCCATTGAATCTTCAGGACGAACGATTTGCACCATCTCAACTTTGTCAAACTGGTGCATGCGGATCAGACCACGGGTATCACGACCATACGAACCGGCTTCTGAACGGAAACATGGCGTATGCGCTGTCATCTTCAGTGGCAGAGATTCTTCTTCAAGAATTTCATCACGGGTCAGGTTGGTCAGCGGCACTTCCGCCGTCGGGATCAGCGCATAGTTACTGCTGCCCGCCTCTTCATCCAGGGGTTTGGTATGGAACAGGTCTTCGCCAAACTTAGGCAACTGACCGGTACCGTACAACGTTTCCTGATTGACCAGATAGGGAACATAGGTTTCCAGATAACCGTGTTGCTCTGTGTGCAGATCGAGCATGAACTGCGACAGCGCGCGATGCATACGGGCGATTTGCCCTTTCATCACGACAAAACGCGCACCCGTCAGTTTAACGGCAGCGGCAAAATCCAGGCCGCCAGCCATTTCGCCCAGCGATACGTGATCGCGCACGGTGAAATCGTACTGACGCGGCGTGCCCCAGCGGCTCACTTCCTGGTTATCGTTCTCATCTTTACCGGCAGGCACGGAGTCATCAGGCATGTTTGGAATAGCAGAAGCGATATCGCGGATGTCATTTTGCAATGCATCCAGTTCAGCTTTCGCTGCATCCAGCTTCTCACCCAGCGTATTCACTTCCAGACGCAGGGGTTCGATGTCTTCGCCACGGGCTTTTGCCTGACCGATAGATTTCGATCGGGAGTTACGTTCAGCCTGTAGAGTTTCCGTTTCTACCTGCAAGACTTTGCGGCGTTCTTCCTGAGAACGCAGCGTTTCCACATCGAGTTTAAAACCTCTGCGAGCGAGTTTTTCTGCAACTGCGTCTAGCTCATTACGCAGCAGATTGGGATCCAGCATGCTAATCCTGTACGTGTCGTTATTGAATGTTAATTTGATGATGCACGCTGTCTGAAATGGCAGCGTGTCAAAGAGTTATCACGGTAACCTTACCGCAACGATAAAATTAGCGGTAGCGTTTTGTCGGGCTATTTTGATCTTGTTCGGCAAGCCATGCCAACTTTTCGCCGATCTTGCCTTCAAGCCCGCGTGATGTCGGGTAATAATACTGCGTACGGGCCATTTCAGGCGGGAAATAATCCTCTCCCGCCGCATATGCATTCGGTTCGTCATGCGCATAACGATACTCAGCACCAAGCCCCATTTCTTTCATCAGTTTGGTAGGCGCATTACGCAAATGTTCCGGCACATCAAAATCTGCCATTTCGCGTGCATCACGCATGGCAGATTTGAATGCGGTGTATACAGCATTACTTTTCGGTGCACAGGCCAGATACACAATCGCCTGGGCAATCGCACGCTCACCTTCAGCCGGGCCAACACGGGTAAAACAATCCCAGGCAGCGAGCGCCACCTGCATGCCCCGTGGATCGGCATTCCCGACATCTTCTGAAGCAATCGCCAACAAACGTCGGGCGACATACAACGGATCACCACCGGCGGTGATGATTCGGGCATACCAGTAAAGTGCCGCATCAGGCGAAGAACCCCGCACTGATTTATGCAATGCAGAGATTAAATCGTAAAAACGATCGCCTTTATTGTCGAAGCGCGCACTGCGTTCACCGGCAATCTCAGTGAGTAATTCCGGCGTGAGTGTCCTGTAACCATTGGCGTCGATTTCCGCCATATCGGCCATCATTTCAATACTGTTCAGCGCCCGGCGCGCGTCGCCATTCACCAGCTCCGAAAGCATCCGGCGGGTTTCCGGCGGAACACGGATTTTCTCATTGGCGTAACCGCGCTCAGAATTGCTCAGTGCCTGATCAATCACTTTCTCGATATCTTCAGCCGTCAGTGATTTAAGTAAATACACACGAGCGCGAGACAGCAATGCGGAATTGAGTTCGAAAGAAGGGTTTTCGGTGGTCGCACCAATAAATGTAATGGTGCCATCTTCAATGTGCGGCAGGAAAGCGTCCTGCTGACTTTTGTTAAATCGATGGACTTCATCAACGAACAAAATGGTACGACGCCCGGCATCGCGATTCTGCCGGGCTCGCTCAATCGCTTCCCGAATATCTTTAACACCGGATGTGACCGCAGATATGCGCTCAACATCGGCGTTTGCATACCGGCCAATCAGTTCTGCCAGCGTCGTTTTCCCGGTACCCGGCGGCCCCCACAAAATCATCGAATGCAATTGCCCTGCTTCAATGGCCCGCGGCAGAGGTTTGCCCGGCGCTAACAGATGCTGCTGTCCGATATATTCTGCAAGAGTGACTGGCCGCATTCTGGCGGCCAGTGGCTGGAATTCATTTTGGGAAAAATCGAGTGACAGATTACTCAAACTAACCTCACTGACGCTGGTCGTCCACCGTCACACCCTGCGGCGGAGTAAATTTAAACTTGGCATCATCAACAGACGCATTTTGCTCACCTTTCAGGGTATAAGCACTTTTCTGCCCGTCCTGTTCAACGGCAGTGAAGCTTTTGATAGTGCCTGAAGGGGTCACGTTGATCGCAAATTGTTTCAGATTACCGGTCGCAGCTTTCGGCGTTAATTCAAAGTCATCGCCTTTCTGTTTCACGTTATATTTTGCCCAGTCACTGCTATCATTACGCGTGATCAGCATGAACGGCGTGTTGCCGGTGGCATTTTTAAGCCAGGTTGCCGTGACTTGTTCAACGAACGGGTTATAGAACCATAGGGTTTTACCGTCGGAAACTAAAATGCTCTCATCCGGCGTAGTCATATGCCAGTTAAACAGGTTTGGACGTTTCACCCACAACTGACCTTCGCCCTGCTGAACGGCTGCACCATCATCGCTGGTTACCGTCTGCGTGAAGCTGGCATGGAAAGTATTGAGCTTACCCAGACGAGATTTGAGATCACTGCTGGCATCCGCTAAAACGGAAGCAGAGGTAAATGCGGTCAGTAAACACCCTACCATTAACAATTTTTTCATTCTTATACTTACCTCAGAAATCCATAAACTTCAGACGATGCCTTTTACACAGGCAAAAGACGTATGGTGCGAACTCTATCCGAGGCAGCGCCCCGGCGGTAGCTCATTCATCTGAAAAACAATAGTTTTACGCATCTTTGCACAAGGGTCGCATTCGCGACCCTTCTTAACAAATGCAGGCAAACCGGCTGGGTTTACTCGTGTGACGGTGGTGCCAACACTTCGCGGTTACCGTTATGACCCGGAGTACTGACAATGCCCTGCGCTTCCATTTGCTCAACAATGCGCGCCGCACGGTTGTAACCGATACGGAACTGACGCTGAACACCCGAAATCGACGCACGGCGTTTATCGACTACGAACGCAACCGCCTGATCAAACAGCGCATCGAGCTCTTCATCACCGTCCAGCCCTAAACCGCCACCCTCACCATCTTCACCACCGGAAACAATGCTTTCGATGTATTTCGGACGACCGCGCGCTTTCCAGTCCTGAACCACCGCATGCACTTCCTGATCGCGGACAAAAGCACCGTGAACACGCACCGGAATCGAGGAGTTTGGTGCCATATACAGCATGTCCCCCATCCCCAGCAGTGATTCTGCGCCGCCCTGATCCAGAATGGTGCGGGAGTCAATTTTACTCGAAACTGTAAAGGCAATACGGGTCGGAATGTTGGCTTTAATCAGACCGGTAATAACATCGACAGAAGGACGCTGGGTCGCCAGAACCAGGTGAATACCTGCCGCACGGGCTTTCTGGGCCAGGCGCGCAATCAGCTCTTCAACTTTTTTACCGACGGTCATCATCAGGTCAGCAAACTCATCGACCAGCACCACGATAAACGGTTCTTTCTGCAGATACGGCGGCTCAGCAGCCATGCCATCGCCCGGCTTCCAGAACGGATCAGGAATGGGACGTCCCATCGCCTCCGCTTCCAGAACACGTTCATTGTAACCGGCAAGGTTACGCACACCCAGCGCCGACATCAGTTTATAGCGACGTTCCATTTCACCGACACACCAGCGCAGCGCATTGGCTGCATCTTTCATGTCAGTAACGACTTCGGTCAGCAGATGTGGAATACCTTCATACACCGACAATTCGAGCATTTTCGGGTCGATCATAATGAAGCGCACATCTTCAGGTTTAGACTTGTACAGCATACTCAGGATCATGGCGTTAACGCCGACGGACTTACCGGAACCGGTCGTACCGGCCACCAGCAAGTGAGGCATTTTCGCCAGATCGGCGATAACCGGCTCACCTGAAATATCTTTACCCAGCACAATTGTCAGCGGCGACGTACTTTCTTTAAATTTCGCACAGTCCAGCACTTCGCGCAGATATACCGTCTGGCGCTTCTTGTTTGGTAATTCCAGGCCGACATACGGTTTGCCCGGGATCACTTCTACAACACGCACCGCAACCGCAGACAATGAACGGGCAAGGTCACGCGAAAGGTTAGAAATACGTGCAGCTTTCACGCCCGGCGCCAGATCCAGTTCGAAACGGGTAATTACCGGCCCCGGCAATTTCCCCACGACATCGGCTTTAATGCGGTAATCATTCAGACGCGCTTCGATCAGATTTCCCATCTGTTCCAGCGCGAACTCATCCACAGGCTCAGCTTCAGCCGGCGGTGAGGTCAGCAAATCCAGTGATGGCAGCGGTGTGGTCGGTTTCACCAGCGGCTGTTCATTACGCATAAGGAACGGATGGATCAGGCTATCCATATCAGGCTGCGCCGATGGCGAAGACTGTCGTGGAGCCTCATATTCCTGCGCATGCTGTACGGGCTCAGAAGACGTAGCGCGCTGATAAGGTTGTTGTGCAAACGTTGCAGCCTGCGGTTCTTCTTCCGCTTGTGCCGGCAATGTAAACAGCGGTTCAGAAGGCGTATCGTCCACCAGGTCAGCCATTGGTGAGAAGCTGAACGCATCATGCTGGCTGAGTTTCATGGCTGCAGCGGCAAAATCATCAGCAACAGCCGGTAATTCAGTCTGCTGATTTTGTGAATGATGATGCTGTACCACGCCGCTTAGCGGTTCGACATCCTGCTGATAGCGGGCCTGCTCACGCGCAGCAAACGCATTGCGCAATTCGGCTTCCTGCAAGGCAGTTTCTTCATCAGGTTCATTTTCAGTGACCGCATCGCCATAGCGCTCTTGTTGCTGAGCGGCAAACGCCTGCTGCAATGCTGCTTCCTGTAGCGCTTCTACGTCTGCCTGGATCTGTGGATCGCTATGCGTCGCAGACTGTGCCTGTTCCTGCTGTTCTGCCATACGCTGAGAAGGCAGCTTGATGCCATACGAGGCCAGCTCACGGCGTGTAGGTATACGCACCGGATTAGGACGCGGCAACTCAGGGCCAAAGCCTTTTTTCACCTGTGGATTTTCATCGCTCACAGCACTGAAGGCTGGCATAAAGGTGTTACCAGCGGAAGATGCCGTGGACTGCCCTGCCTGTGCAAGGCCGGTCGCCAGTGCTGCGGTGGCCGCCACGCTGGCCGCCTGAGCGGCATCAGGCACTGCTGAACTGAAATCAAACGGAGAACGGGAATGCTCCACGGCAGTTTGCCAGTTGCCCAGACTCGGACCATCTTCCTCTCTGCGCTCAACTGGCGCTGGTGAAGGCGATTGCTGAACGGGCTGCGGATGGCGCGGAACTGGTGTTTCTTCCGGGATCTCGAAATTGTATAACGGCGGAATGGCCGTTGCCGGTGCTGGCTGCGGTGAAATATTAGCAACCGGCGGCTCAGCAGCATAAGGATCCGCTGCCTGTACCGGTTCAGCAACAGCCGCGCTCGCAGCAGGTGCGGTAGCCTCAGAAGAGGCCTGCGCCACAGGTTCATTCACCGAAGGCGCAGAGAACAGCACGTCATCTTCATCAGCTTCGGAAGCGGCGGCAGTTGCAGGAGCCGCTGCAGCAGCGACGGCCGGCGCGACTTTAGCAGCCGGTTTTGCGTCATCGTCTTCCAGTAGCGGAGCGTCCTCCTCGTCGTAATCATAATCATCGTCACGACGGGACCGGTTGGTCACGATATTCGTTACACCCAGCACGGCACCACCGATCTTTTCGGCGATCGTCAACCAGGACCAGCCGGTAAATAAGGTCAGGCCAGCAGCCCAGACGCATAACAGCACCAGAGTCGCCCCCACATTATTAAAGTAAGGTGTCATCGCGGTACTGAGCAAACTGCCGATTACACCGCCGGAAGCGAAGTAATACAGGTCATCAACGTTGACGGCTGCAAGACCACAAGACGTGACAATGAGCGCCAGCGTGCCAATAAGGCGCAGCGAAAGGGCAAAATAATCGACGAAATCCTGTTTATCCCGCTGACGGAAAGCCGCCCAGCAGAGACACAGAATAATAGGTGGAATAGCGTAACCAAATACGCCAAAGATGAAGAACAGCGTGTCGGCCATCCATGCACCTACACCACCGCCCCAGTTATGAATTGGCCCATGCCAGGCTGTCTGAGACCAGCTTGGATCAGAGGGGTTAAAACTCACCAATGCCGCCATTAAATAAGCAGCAAAAATCGCTACCACAACCAGCAAAGCCTCCAGAAGACGGCGGCCATTGCTCAGTTTTTTCAGGGTAACTTCTTTATCTTCTGTATATTCCTGGCTCAAGAAAGGCTCTCCAGGTTCCTGTGAACTGAGAAAAAGCAACAGCGCCGAGACTCCCCGGCGCCATAGCTGTATAGATACACAGGAGTGTAGCTAAAATGACAAGGTTTTGCACCAGAACAATTACCGGGTCTTAATGACCAGGCGATTTGTCTGTTTCACTTCTTCCATCACCACGTAGGTGCGGGTGTCGTTAACACCTGGCAGACGAAGTAAAGTCTCACCTAACAGCTTACGGTAAGCAGACATATCAGGTACGCGGGTTTTCAACAGGTAGTCGAAGTCCCCTGAAACCAGATGACACTCCTGAATATCTTCGAGTTTTTGTACTGCCGCATTGAACTGTTCAAACACATCCGGGGCGCCGCGATTGAGGGTAATCTCAACAAATACCAGCAACGATGCGTCCAGATAATGCGGGTTGAGCAATGCAGTATAACCATTGATGAAGCCCTGACGTTCAAGACGACGAACGCGCTCCAGACATGGAGTTGGAGATAATCCCACACGTTTGGAAAGCTCGACGTTTGAAATCCGGCCATCCTTTTGCAATTCGTTGAGGATGTTACGGTCAATACGGTCGAGATCTTTTCCCGGACGTTTTTTGTTGTCTACCATTATTATTGTCTCTCTGCTGTCCTTCCCTGCACCTGCCATACCCCAGCCAACTTCAATGTCTAAGGGTTGTCCCAAGCGAAGACCCGATGATTAAGGTTTACGCATCCAAAAGCCGCGTTGATCCCCTGTCAAAAGGAACACGGCCATAAAACGGATACTCAAAAGAAATAACCTTGTGAAATTAATAGATTGAAAACCACCAACCTGATTCACTAAACCCTGCTGCAACATAAAAACCAAAAAGCAATACCAGGACGGGTCCGTAGCAGCCAATTGCATAAATTCAAGTCACAGACAGGCAGTTAATTTCTTCTTCCCCTGATGTTTTCGCAAATGCACAGCGGATTGTCAAAGTAAAAGAAGCAAAATCAGAAGAACGTGCCAGATTGAAAAGCGGACGCCCCCTTTTTAGCTGTCTTTTATCTATGAACAATAACAACGCATCTCACCCATTATTTCGGCCAAATCCCTACAAACAATCCTGAATTGTGGCTAAATTAACGCGTTCTGATGAACAACGTTCACAACGATCGGTCGCCGGAATGCTGGTTTTTCATCCTATCCATCAAACAGTTATCTGCCTCATCAATATTGGCGAAATCCTTTTTACGCGGGTTACGCAGTAAAAACTATCAGACAAATCGTTAACAACATCTGAGTTTACTTTTTTTACTGCGCCGTTTTCCCTACAATCGGTTTATCGCTTGTCGCCATCGCGGAGATGAATTACGCATGAGTACGGTTAAACACAGTAAGTTATTGATCTTGGGTTCCGGTCCGGCGGGTTATACCGCAGCGGTTTATGCTGCGCGTGCAAACCTCAATCCGGTATTAATTACCGGTGTGGAAAAAGGCGGTCAGCTGACCACCACTACCGAAGTGGAAAACTGGCCAGGCGATCCGGAGGGTCTGACCGGTCCGGGCTTAATGGAACGTATGCATGAGCATGCCACCAAATTTAATACTGAGATCATTTTCGACCACATCAACAAAGTCGATTTGCAGAACCGTCCGTTCCGCCTGACTGGTGACAGCGGTGAATACACCTGTGACGCGCTGATCATCGCAACCGGCGCTTCAGCACGTTATATCGGTCTGCCTTCTGAAGAAGCTTTTAAAGGTCGCGGCGTGTCAGCCTGCGCAACCTGTGATGGCTTCTTCTATCGCAACCAGAAAGTCGCGGTTGTCGGCGGTGGCAACACCGCTGTTGAAGAAGCTCTTTATCTGGCCAATATTGCCTCTGAAGTGCATCTGATTCACCGTCGTGACAACTTCCGAGCGGAAAAAATTCTGGTGGATCGTCTGAACGACAAAGTGGCCAGCGGCAATATCGTTCTGCATACCCATAAGACCCTGAATGAAGTGGTCGGCGATCAGATGGGTGTGACAGGCGCGAGCCTGCTCGACGTGCGCACTGATGAGAAATCGCAAGTGGATGTGGCGGGCGTGTTCATTGCTATCGGTCACAGCCCGAATACCGGCATTTTTGAAGGCCAGCTGGAACTGAAAGATGGCTACATCAAAGTGCAGTCCGGCTCTCATGGCAACGCCACCCAGACCAGTATTCCGGGCGTCTTCGCAGCGGGCGATGTTATGGATCATATCTACCGTCAGGCGATCACTTCTGCCGGAACCGGTTGTATGGCCGCACTGGATGCAGAACGCTATCTGGACGGTTTATCTCAAGCCCCGGATTTATAATTACGCCTGCGGCTAGTTATCGGACCAAGAGTCCATACAAAGAGTAACGAATAAGGCGGCTTAATTGCCGCCTTATTGTTTTCAGTGTTGAGCCAAGCATGTAACATGAGCGCCCTCCCATCCGGATTGCTGCACAGACTGATGCCTGATGAATAAAACACGACAACAAGAACTTATCCGCTGGTTAAAACAACAAAGCTCACGCGCCAAAGGCTGGATCCGTCTGTCTATGATGCTGGGTTTACTTTCCGGTTTGCTGATCCTCGCGCAAGCCTGGCTGATGGCCGGATTACTGCACAGCCTGATCATTGACCACACACCGCGTGATGCCCTGCTGCAAAGTTTCCTGTTAATGGCGCTGACGTTTGTTCTGCGCGCTGTGGTCACCTGGCTGCGTGAACAGGTGGGCTTTATTTGCGGACGTGTTATCCGTCAGGAAATGCGCAAGCTGGTGCTGGATCGTCTCGAGAAGCTGGGACCTGCCTGGATCCAGGGAAAACCGGCTGGCAGTTGGGCCAGCATTATTCTTGAACAAATCGAAGATATGCAGGATTACTATTCCCGTTATCTGCCGCAGATCGCTCTCGCAGGTATTATTCCCCTCCTCATTCTGGTCAGTATTTTCCCGATTAACTGGGCCGCCGGGCTTATTTTGCTGGTGACAGCGCCGCTGATCCCGCTGTTTATGGCACTGGTCGGTATGGGGGCCGCTGATGCGAACCGTCGTAACTTTGTCGCGCTGGCGCGTCTGAGTGGGAATTTTCTCGACAGCCTGCGCGGTCTTGATACGCTTCGCCTTTTCCATCGCGGCACAGCGGAAATCGACCAGATTAAGCGTTCAACTGAAAACTTCCGCGCCCGCACGATGGACGTTCTGCGTCTGGCCTTTTTATCTTCCGCTGTACTCGAATTCTTCGCCTCTATTTCTATCGCCGTTGTCGCGGTTTACTTCGGCTTCTCCTATCTCGGTGAACTCAATTTTGGCAGTTACGGCACGCCTGTGACCCTGTTCGCTGGCTTTCTGGTACTGATACTTGCCCCTGAGTTTTTCCAGCCTCTGCGTGATCTGGGCGCGTTTTACCACGCCAAAGCGCAAGCCATCGGCGCAGCAGAAAGTTTAGTCACGTTTCTGAGCGCAGAAAGTGCCGATATGGGTGACGGCGAGCAACCCTGGCCAGCCGGGCAGACAGTGGCACTGGCAGCCCGCGACGTCATTATTCAGTCACCGCAAGGCAAAACGCTGGCCGGTCCGTTAACGTTTAGCATTCAGACCGGACAACGTATCGCGATTGTCGGCCTGAGCGGCGCGGGGAAAAGCTCCCTGCTCAACGCCCTGCTGGGCTTCCTGCCTTACCAGGGTTCCCTTACTGCCAGCGGTATTGAACTGAAATCATTGCGTAGTGATGAATGGCGTAAACAGCTGAGCTGGGTGGGCCAGAACCCGTATCTGCCCGAACTTACCCTGCGCGCCAACATTCTGCTTAATCAGCCGGAGGTCAGTGACGAACAGCTTCAGTCCGCCATTGAACGTGCGTATGTGAATGAATTTCTACCCTTGTTACCGCTGGGGCTGGAAACTGAACTGGGTGACAGTGCTGCGCGGTTATCTATCGGACAGGCGCAACGCGTCGCCGTTGCCCGCGCCCTGCTCTCACCATGCAGTTTGTTACTGCTCGATGAGCCGACCGCCAGCCTGGATGCGCACAGCGAAAAACGTGTGATGAGCGCGCTGAGCGAAGCCTCTAAAGCACAGACTTCACTGCTTGTAACGCATCAACTGGAAGATACCCGTGACTATGACGAAATCTGGGTGATGGAGAAAGGCCTGATCGCTGAGCGTGGCACCTTCGCGCAACTGGTGACTCAGAACGGTTTATTCGCCAGTCTGCTTTCCCGGCGGAATAAGGAGCTTTAATGATGAAAACCCTTCTGCCTTATCTTGCTCTGTACCGCCGCCACGGGTTCCGTCTGTCACTGGGTGTTATTCTGGCCATCGTCACCTTACTGGCGAGCATCGGCCTGCTGACGCTCTCTGGCTGGTTCCTGGCAGCCTCGGCAGTGGCCGGTGTCGCCGGTTTATACAGCTTCAACTATATGCTGCCCGCAGCCGGTGTGCGCGGTGCTGCGATATTTCGTACCGCAGGCCGCTATGCTGAACGTCTGGTCAGCCACGACGCGACCTTCCGTGTGCTGGCGCATTTGCGGGTGTTTACATTCACAAAAATTCTGCCGCTGTCACCGGGGGGAATTGCACATTTCCGTCAGGCTGACCTGCTTAACCGCCTGGTCGCCGATGTCGATACGCTCGATCACTTATATCTGCGGGTCATTTCTCYGCTGGTGAGTGCGCTGGTGGTGATCATTCTGGTGACCTTCGGCCTGAGCTTCCTCGACGTGAAACTGGCGCTGACGCTGGGCGCGATTATGCTGGTGCTGATGCTGCTCCTGCCGGTGATTTTCTACCGCGCGGGAAAACCTGCCGGACGTGAACTGACGGCGCTGCGCAGTAACTACCGGATGCAACTGACATCGTGGTTACAGGGGCAGTCTGAACTGGTGGTTTTCGGCGCTCAGTCGCGGTTCCGCCAGCAACTCAATGATATCGAACAGCGTTGGATGTTGCGCCAGCAGCAGCAGGCAAAACTCACGGGCCTGTCTCAGGCAATGGTGATCGCGGCGGCCGGTCTGACCGTCACACTGATGCTATGGCTGGCTGCCGGTGGTATCAACCAGTTCCCGCAACCGGGCGCACTGATCGCACTGTTTGTCTTCACCCCGCTGGCGGCATTCGAAGCGCTGGGACCTGTAGCCGCCGCATTCCAGCATCTCGGGCAGGTTATCGCCTCAGCTCAGCGCGTCAGCCAGATCATCGACCAGCCCGCAGATGTGACCTTCCCGTCTCAGGGCCCGCTGGCCGGTGAACGGGTTAGTCTGTCGCTGAAAAATGTGAATTTCACCTATCCGGGGCAACCGTTGCCGGTGCTGAAAAATATCAATCTGGATGTCCGTGCCGGTGAGCACATCGCCCTGCTTGGTCAGACCGGTTGTGGCAAATCCACCCTGCTGCAACTGCTGACTCGCGCCTGGGATATCAGCAACGGTGCGTTGGAAATCAACGGTCATCCGGTTGCTGATTATGATGAAGCGACACTGCGCAAAATGATCACCGTCGTCAGCCAGCGTGCGCACGTCTTTAACACCACGCTGCGCGAAAACCTGCGCATGGCATCGCCGCAGAGCACCGACGAACAAATCGCCGATGCTCTGAAACAAGTTGATTTACATGTCCTGCTGGAAAACGAAGGCCTGAATGCCTGGCTCGGTGAAGGCGGACGTCAGCTTTCCGGCGGCGAACAGCGTCGTATCGGGCTGGCGCGAGCTTTGTTACATGACGCGCCACTGTGGTTGCTGGATGAACCCACGGAAGGGCTGGATGCAGAAACGGAACAACACATTTTGGCACTGCTGCACAAGCATTGTCAGAATAAGACGCTACTCTTAGTGACGCACCGTTTGCACGGTCTGGAAGCCCTCGACAGGATATGTGTTATGGAAGAGGGGCAGATTGTGGAACAAGGCGATCACCAGACGTTAGCCGCGGCACAAAGTCGTTATGCAAGGTTCCTTGCCCGCGCCTGACGGGGTTGTTTGTGGTTTTACGGCGGACGTGTCCGCCGGATAAGGAGATCTATGCGGTTAGTTAAGCTTGAGGCCAATTCATTGAATTTCCCGGAACCTGAAACCGCATTGCAGGAGCCGAATGGCCTGCTGGCTATCGGGGGYGATCTTACCGCTCCCCGCCTGCTTTCCGCGTACCAGCATGGCATTTTCCCCTGGTTCGAGCCGGGGGAAATGATCCTCTGGTGGTCACCTGACCCCCGCGCAATTTTGGTCCCGGGAGAACGCCACGCCAGCCGCAGTCTGAAACGTTTTATGCGCAAGATGCCGTTTCGTTTCACCCTCAACCAGCAATTTGAGCAGGTGATCCATGCGTGCGCCATGCAGCGTGAAGATGGCACCTGGATCGGGCCGCTGGTGCAGCGTGGTTATCAGGAATTGCATGAAGCCGGACGCGCGCACTCGGTTGAAGTCTGGGAAGGTGAAGAACTGGTTGGCGGTTTGTACGGCGTTTCTGTCGGCGGATTATTTTGCGGTGAGTCGATGTTCAGCCGGCGGGAGAATGCCTCTAAGTGCGCGCTTATGCTTTTTTGCCAACATTTTTCCCGCAATGGAGGAGAACTGATTGACTGTCAGGTGCTCAACCCTCACACTGCGTCGCTGGGTGCGAGAGAGATCCCCCGCCGCCAATTTTTGCAGCAGTTATCCGCACTTTCGCAACGCGCGTTAGCACCGGATTGCTGGTTGCCACAAGACTTATCCCCACATGATGAAGACCTGCCGGTGTTCCCGAAGGATAGGGAATAGGTGCGGTCATGGACCATACTTCTTTACATAATGTGGGTTTTTCGGCATTATCTTGCCGGTTAAAAACTATGGTAGTTAGACCTAGAGGATTCGATGGCCAAAGAAGACAACATTGAAATGCAAGGCACCGTACTTGATACGCTGCCAAACACTATGTTCCGTGTAGAATTAGAAAACGGACACGTAGTTACCGCTCACATCTCCGGTAAAATGCGTAAGAACTACATCCGCATCCTGACGGGCGACAAAGTCACTGTAGAGCTGACCCCGTACGACCTGAGCAAAGGCCGCATTGTCTTCCGTAGCCGTTAATAAGCGGCTCACTCATCGCTGATTTTCCGGCGATACCTGAGGATACCCTTTTCGCCCTTCCTGCTGTTGCAAGGGCGTTTTGTGGTATCCGCAATCCGGCGTTTTGTTCCATTATCCTTTCTGAAATCCCTCACTAATTACTGCAATTAAATAAAGAATTTCAGAAAGAAAAAAGGCGATGTTTTCACATCGCCTTTTGTTTTTTCATGCTTTATGAAAAATTAATGCACCGCACCTTCCGGTTTTTTCTTCTGCGCACTCATAAAGTGATAAGTGAGCTTGTCAGCCGCCTTATCCAGTGCCACAGAGACGGAACCGCCATCCACCAGTGAACCAAACAGCAGCTCGTTAGCGAGTGGTTTTTTCAGGTTTTCCTGAACGGTACGGGTCATCGGACGCGCACCCATCGCACGGTCATAGCCTTTCACTGTCAGCCAGTCGCGAGCCTCGTCGCTGACTTCCAGAGAAACGCCTTTCGCATCCAGCTGCGCCTGCAGTTCGACGATAAACTTGTCGACAACCTGCTGGATAACTTCCGTAGACAGATGGTTGAACCAGATAACGTTGTCCAGACGGTTACGGAATTCCGGCGTAAAGGTCCGTTTGATCTCTTCCATCGCATCCGGGCTGTTATCCTGATGCACCAGACCAATCGATTTACGTTCCGTTTCACGCACACCGGCGTTAGTGGTCATCACCAAAATCACGTTACGGAAATCTGCTTTGCGACCGTTGTTATCGGTCAGCGTACCGTTGTCCATTACCTGCAGCAGCAGGTTGAAGACATCCGGATGCGCCTTCTCTATTTCATCAAGCAGCACGACGGCGTGCGGATGTTTAATCACCGCATCCGTCAGCAAACCGCCCTGATCAAAACCGACATATCCCGGAGGCGCACCGATCAGACGGCTGACCGTATGACGTTCCATGTATTCCGACATATCAAAACGCAGCAGTTCGATATCCATCGCTTTCGCCAACTGAACCGTCACTTCGGTTTTCCCCACCCCGGTTGGACCGGCGAACAGGAACGAACCGACAGGCTTGTGATCCTGACCCAGACCGGCGCGGCTCATCTTGATCGCTTCGGTCAGTGCTTCAATGGCCGGATCTTGTCCGAAGACCAGCATTTTCAGGCGGTCACCCAGACTTTTCAGGACATCACGGTCTGTCGCAGACACAGTTTTTTCCGGAATGCGGGCAATACGCGCTACGACACTTTCGATATCGCTGACATTCACGGTTTTCTTGCGTTTACTGACCGGCATTAACCGGCTACGTGCGCCCGCTTCGTCAATCACGTCGATGGCTTTGTCCGGCAGATGACGGTCATTAATGTATTTGACCGACAGCTCGACCGCCGCACGCACCGCTTTCGCGGTGTAGCGCACATCGTGATGCGCTTCGTATTTGGTTTTCAGGCCGTTAATAATCTGGACGGTTTCTTCAACGCTTGGCTCAGTAATATCAATTTTCTGGAAACGCCGTGCCAGAGCGCGATCTTTCTCAAAGATATTGCTGAATTCCTGATAGGTCGTCGAACCAATCACGCGGATTTTGCCGCTCGACAGCAACGGTTTGATGAGGTTTGCCGCATCCACCTGACCACCTGACGCCGCACCGGCACCGATAATCGTGTGGATTTCATCAATAAACAGAATGCTGTTTTTATCCTGCTCCAGCTGTTTCAGCAGAGATTTGAAACGTTTCTCGAAATCACCGCGGTATTTGGTACCCGCCAGCAACGAACCAATATCCAGAGAATACAGGGTGCATTCTGCCATCACTTCCGGCACATCGCCCTGCTCGATTCGCCATGCCAACCCTTCGGCAATGGCCGTTTTACCTACGCCGGATTCGCCCACCAGCAGCGGGTTGTTTTTACGGCGACGGCAGAGCACCTGAATGGCGCGCTCCAGTTCTTTGTCACGGCCAATCAGCGGATCGATACCACCTACGCGCGCTAACTGGTTAAGATTAGTGGTGAAGTTCTCCATACGATCTTCCCCCGCCGACTGTTCTTCGTTAACTGGGTTTTCCGCATTGTTTTGCGCCTGGCTACCCGATTCATCTTTACGGGTGCCGTGCGAGATAAAGTTCACCACATCAAGGCGGCTGACATCATGTTTACGCAGTAAGTAGGCAGCCTGAGATTCCTGTTCGCTGAAAATCGCGACCAGAACGTTGGCGCCGGACACTTCACTGCGGCCAGAAGATTGCACGTGGAATACCGCACGTTGCAGAACGCGCTGGAAACTCAGCGTAGGCTGGGTGTCACGTTCCTCTTCACTGGCAGGTAAGGTGGGTGTGGTTTGCTCGATGAAGGCTTCCAGTTCCTGGCGCAGGGCCACTAAATCAACTGTACAAGCTTCGAGCGCTTCACGGGCAGCAGGGTTGCTGAGCAACGCCAGCAACAGGTGCTCCACGGTCATAAACTCATGCCGGTGCTCACGGGCTCTTGCGAAAGCCATGTTGAGACTGAGTTCAAGTTCTTGATTGAGCATAGGCACCTCCCAAATAGATTGCCTTAATCAGGCTTTTTCCAGCGTACACAGCAACGGATGCTCATTCTCCTTGGCGTACTCATTTACGTGTGCGACCTTGGTTTCCGCGACTTCGGCAGTATAAACGCCGCATATCGCTTTACCTCTGTAGTGCACCTGGAGCATCAGTTGCGTTGCACGTTCAATATCATAAGAAAAGAACTTTTGCAGAACGTCAATCACAAATTCCATTGGAGTGTAATCGTCGTTGTTTAATATAACTTTATACATAGATGGCGGTTTTACCTCATCCTTTTGCTTATCCGCCGCCAAATGTTCAAAATTTAGCCAGTCTTGATTATTACCCATTGCCTGTTCATCACCTGTGAAGATCGTATTGGAAGCCAAATACACAAACGGGAAGACTTTCTGCAGAGCCTCGCGCTGTTATTACCGTATTTTACCATCTCTGGCCTCACCTTGCCGCTGCACAAAATGTCTACGTACGTCAGACAACGCCGGGCAAAACTTAACAAAATATGTCAATAGCGTTACCTGCTTCAAACTTTGGTTATCTGCTCCCCCGCGACAAATGCCGTTTCCTTGACGTCTAACTCTATTCCACTAGAGTGTAAATTCGTGAGCTGAACGGAGTTTAAACCGGCCTGAACAGACGCTTATCCGCCGTGTTCCGGCCTTCGGGCTCACTCAACTGGCTTTATCTATTTACTACCAGACTAGTCATGAGAGGGATGAAGAAGCATGCAGACGGGTACTGTTAAATGGTTCAATAATGCTAAAGGCTTTGGCTTCATTTGCCCGCAAAATGGCGGTGAAGACATCTTCGCTCACTACTCCACAATCCAGATGGAGGGTTACCGGACTCTGAAAGCCGGCCAGCAGGTCAATTTCGACGTTCATGAAGGCCCAAAGGGGAATCATGCCAGTCTCATTATTCCAGTGGAAAGTGAAGTGGTCGCCTGACCGGTTCAGCATCACGCATCAGATAACGCTTCAACTGCAAATGCCGGTCACTTACTGACTGGCATTTTTATTTATGGGGGAGAATGCTTCCGGCTTCAAGTCCTGAGCGTGAAAAAAAGTACATTTTTTAGACACAAATTGCTAAGACACGTCATATGAGGATGTAAATCTAAACATCATCTCAACAAATTACATGCAATTTCTCCATAATTCCCACCGTTGTATACCTGTTTATTCTTGGCCTGATGAAATAGCCACCACAAAACTCTGGCTCACGACAACAGGTATTTCCATGACTACTTTCAGCTACCCTTCTGTAGAAAAGGCGCCACTTACCGGCCTTCAGTTAATGAAGGCATTGCTCACCCGTCAGATAACGCCGGGGCCATCATGGGAATTACCACGCTATCGCCTCAAATTCCTCTTCCGCACGCTGGCGCACCCGCTCAGAACGTTTGGGATGCTTGATTATCTGGCACAGCATCCGCAGCGCGACGAAATCCTGACCGCCATGCCCAGCCTGCCTTGTAAGCTGCACAGGGCGTATCAGTCGGCAAATATCACGCCGCAACAGGCGATGAAACGCATCAGTGATCACTACGATATGATTGGTCATTGCCTGCCCGACGCGATTAATCACGGTTATCTGAATAAAAAGCCGATGGCGATCGCCACGCTGACAGGCAAAGAGGGGCAACATTTTTTTGTCGCCTTTAATGCCATCAGCCGTCTCGATAAAGAAGGCGAAGCCACCCTGACATTTAATACTCCGCAGGGTGAACCGATTGCGATCGTGACGTTTTCGTTTATTGAATATCAGGGGCGTCCGACGCTGTTTATCGGCGCGTTACAGGGGCCACGCGCGCACGTGGATCATCTGGAGATACAAACAGCGACCAAAGCCTGCCACGGTTTATTCCCTAAACGTCTGGTGATTGAAGCGCTGACCACACTCGCAGACGTCACCGGCATGCAGCAAATCGTGGCGGTGGGAAATCACACCCATATTTATGAAAACCCGCGCTACAAAAAACGCAAAGGCATGGTGTTTGCCGATTACGACAGTTTTTGGGAAACGCTGGATGCTAAACCGGGCGATGACGGTTATTTCCATTTACCTTCACAGATTGCCCATCGCCCGCTGGAAGAAATCGCCAGTAAACGACGCTCGGAATACCGTCGCCGTTACCAGCTGTTAGACGATCTGGAAACGCAGATCCGTCACACTTTTTCCAGCGGACATGGCAACCCCGTGATAACCGAAAACAGCCACGCCGCTTAATCCGCCCTGCCGCGTGCCAGCCATGCCACGCGGGAAAACATTTGCCGCAGCAGCGCAGGAATAGACGAGGTTCCCCGCAACGAGGCCGCAAGTGCCACATCAATCGCCAGATCTGGCTTCGAACTGCGGTGAATGGCTTTATCGATAATTCTTCTCGGCGACATCGGCACATTGTCCGGTATCGCCGCATTCTTGCGGTAAACGTCTTCAAAACCCTCGCGATACAGGAAGTGTTCGATATCCTGCGACGGCAACGCCGTCAGGCGATATCGCAGCGTATCGTTGTGGTTTTCCACGTTCGCAATCACTGTCGCAGCATATTTGCGACCGGCTTCGTCACCGTCGACCAGCGCATGCCATTCGATGCCCATTTGCCGCGCAAAACGCAGCAGAGGCTTCAGGCCACATTGTGCAAACTCAATAACCTTTATCCCTTCCGATTCAAAATGATAACCACACTGACGCGCCAGCTGGTTCAGCAACCAGACTTCGGTCTCGCCTTCCACCAGCAGCCAGCAGCGGGCGAATAAAGACGAGGGACGGTTAAAACGGATATGGAAAGCGATGCGGCGGCTGTCTTCCATACTCAGCCCTTCAGGACCGATGGCGTAAGCCGCGACGCGGCCGGACTCACGCACCAGTCTGCATATTTGCTCAACGGGCACCAGCGACAACAAATCGCCGGAGTTGGTGGTGGTGATACGCTGCAACGGCAACTGATCCAGTAATCCCCAGGCCACCGATAACATGATCGGATGCAAACGGGTTTCGGGGTCTTCAATGAGTAACAGTGGCCGGGCATCCGGATGCAGCACCACCGAGCCTTTCGCCTGTAACAATGTCGAGAACATGCCGAGCAGCATCACCCGCATACTGCGGCTGTTGGGTTCGGCAATCATGCGATTGATGTTATCCAGCGAACGCCATGCGCGGCGGCTCTCCGCCCGGCCATGACGCTTTTGCTGCCAGGGGGCACTGCTGGACGTCCCCTGCTCGGCAAAATAGTGTTCCAGCAACTGTCGCATCGCCGACAGGCCACTGCGCAGTTCACTGTTTTTCAGCGTCTGCGGGCTGTGAACCAATTCGCGCGTCAGTTCATCAAGCTGTTTTGCCAGCTCTTCATTATTGACTGCCAGCCGCGGCGCCAGTGTTTCGCTGCGCAGACGGCGAATAAAGCGCGCATCGCGTAAGCGTAATACCGGGTTCAGGCGGATCAACGCCTGCGCAAGCGGGTCAATCGTCGTCAGATTTAAAGGCTGACCGTTGGACGACAGAAAACTGCGCAGCGTCATCACGCTGCCATCGTCGTCCAGCTCTCCTTCAAGACGATAATAGATACGGTTCAGTTTATCGGCACATTTCACCCAAAGTGGTGAGAGCGGATTAAAGCGCGGCGACATATGATGACCGGCCTGGTTCTCGCAAAATGTAAACACCACGTGCAGGTACTGTGATTTGGCCTCCTCTTCGCCTGCCGGGAAATAGAAATCCTCCTCTTTAAAGCAGTACAATTTAGATTCGGGGGAAAGCAGCAGAGTTAACGCATCGAGCAGGCTGGATTTCCCCCAGGCGTTCTCGCCGATTAACACGGTGTTGGTCAGAAAGGATTCGGCCTGCCCCTGATGGGCAGAACCGGTAATCGATGCGCCACGTTGCGCGGGCTGCGTCAGCGTCAAAGACAGGCGGTTAATCCCGCGAAAACCGACAATATCAACACGTTCCAGATACATCAGACGCCTCCTGTGTGCTCAAAACTTTCCTGAGCATGGCGTTAAAAATCGGTTCAGGTCAAGCTCGCAGAGATATCTCTGCGTGCCGAAGCTGCTTTACAGTCAGATAACTTTTCGTTAGCGTGGCGGGCGGCATTTTATGTGCTGCGCGCCACTCATGGGATCTTACTTTTCAGGGACTTTTGCATCATGTACTCCGGGCTGTTAATTATTCTTTTGCCGCTGATTGCCGGCTACCTTATTCCGCTCAAAAACCGTGCCCTGTTGCATCTTGTTAACCAGTTACTGAGCTGGATGGTGTACGTCATCCTGTTCATTATGGGCATCAGTCTGGCTTTCCTGGACAATCTCAGCACCAATTTGCTGCTGATTTTCAAATATGCCGCCGTCTGTTTCCTGTGCATCTTCGTGATGAACTACGCCGCGCTGTGGTTGCTGGAACGCCGCAAGCCCTGGAAAACGCAGTATAAACAGGAAAAATTGCCGTCCCGCATTCACATGGCACTGGAATCACTGAAACTGTGCGGCGTGGTGGTCGGGGGTTTTGCGCTGGGTCTGACACAATGGCACTGGCTTACCTTCGCGTCGCAGGCCAGCGAAATCGCGTTGTTATTCCTGCTGGCGCTGGTCGGTCTGCAACTGCGCAACAGCAGCATGACCCTGCGCCAGATTATCCTGAACCGTCGCGGCATGATGGTAGCAATCGTGGTGGCCCTCAGCGCCCTGATTGGCGGTGCACTTGCCGCACTGCTGCTGGGTTTACCGCTGAAAACCGGGCTGGCCATCGCCTCCGGTTATGGCTGGTATTCGCTTTCAGGCATCGTTCTGACAGATTCTTTCGGACCGGTGATTGGCAGCGCGGCCTTCTTTAACGATCTTGCCCGCGAACTCTGCGCCATCATGCTGATTCCGACACTGGTGCGCAGCAGCCGTTCGACGGCACTCGGCCTGTGCGGCGCGACATCCATGGACTTTACCCTGCCGGTGTTACAGCGCAGCGGCGGACTGGATATGGTGCCTCCGGCCGTGGTGCACGGCTTTATCCTCAGCCTGATTGCCCCGGTCTTAATGGCCTTTTTTTCTGCCTGATCCCTGCCCGTCCCGCTGCCATCCCGCAGCGGGAACCGCCCGGCAAAACTTGCGGTAAATCAACTCCGCGTCACTTTGTCTTAAAAATCCCTTCATTTCTGTCTCAGCCAGCTCTAGGCTTGCATCAAAACAAGCATTTCAAATGCAACTTTAAAAGGACCTCATTATGTTTTGTGTGCAATGTGAACAAACAGTCCGTACCCCGGCGGGCAATGGTTGCGCGTATGCGCAAGGTATGTGTGGCAAAACAGCCGAAACTTCTGATTTACAAGACTTACTGGTCGCGGTGTTAGAAGGTTTATCTGCCTGGGCACTGACCGCACGCGGCTATGGCATCATTGATGAAGAGATCGACAGCTTCGCGCCCCGCGCCTTTTTCTCCACGCTGACCAACGTAAACTTCGATTCCGAGCGTATTGTCGGCTATGCCCGTGAAGCCGTTCTTTATCGCGAATCGCTGGCTACCCGCTGCCGTCTGATGGATGCGGAAATCACCATTAACCATCCGCTGGCCGCACTGGAACTGGTGAGCGATAATCTCAGCGAGCTGCAACAGCAGGCACAGCAATTTGCGCTCAACGGTGACAAAGCGCAGATCGGTGATGACATTCACGGCCTGCGTATGCTGTGCCTGTATGGCCTGAAAGGTGCAGCGGCGTATATGGAGCACGCGCATGTTCTGGGCCAGTCTGATAGCGCCATTTACGCCGAATATCATCGCCTGATGGCGTGGCTGGGCACGCAACCGTCCGACATGGGCGAGCTGCTCGCGAACGCGATGGCAATCGGCAAAATGAACTTTGGCGTGATGGCCATTCTGGACAAAGGCGAAACCGATGCTTACGGACATCCGCAACCGACGGCGGTCAATGTCCGTCCGCTGGCAGGTAAAGCGATTCTGATTTCCGGTCACGACCTGAAAGATTTGCAGATGCTGCTCGAGCAAACCGTCGGCACCGGTATCAATATTTACACCCACGGCGAAATGCTGCCGGCGCACGGTTATCCCGAACTGAAAAAATTCCCGCATCTGGCCGGTAACTACGGCAGCGGCTGGCAAAATCAGCAGGTGGAGTTCGCCAAATTCCCCGGCCCTGTCGTCATGACCTCAAACTGTATTATTGACCCGAATGTCGGGAATTATGGTGACCGCATCTGGACCCGCAGCATTGTCGGCTGGCCGGGTGTGCAACATCTGGAAGGCGAAGATTTTGCGCCGGTGATTGCGCAGGCATTGCAGCTTCCGGGCTTCCGCTACAGCGAGATTGAACAGGAAATTACCGTCGGATTCGGCCGCCAGACCTTACTCAGCGCAGCAGACACCGTCATCGATCTGGTTGCCGCAAAAAAACTGCGCCACATCTTCCTGATCGGCGGGTGTGACGGCAGCCGTGGCGAACGCAGCTACTTCACCGATCTGGCGCTTAGCGTACCGCAGGACTGCCTGATCATGACGCTGGCCTGCGGCAAATACCGCTTCAACAAACTGGATTTCGGTACGCTTGAAGGCCTGCCTCGTCTGCTGGACGTCGGCCAGTGTAACGACGCCTATTCCGCCATTATTCTGGCCGTGAATCTGGCCGAGAAATTAGGCTGTGGTGTGAATGATTTACCGCTGAGTCTGGTGCTGTCGTGGTTTGAACAGAAAGCGATCGTGATCCTGCTGACCCTGCTGTCGCTTGGCGTAAAAAATATCGCCACCGGCCCGACGGCACCGGCCTTCCTCACCGATAACCTGCTGGCGATCCTGAATGAAAAATTTGGCCTGCGCGCAATCACCTCGGTTGAGCAGGATCTGAAAACCATGCTGCCGGAGTAAGCTGACATGAAATTTCCTTTATTTCCCGATCAGCCGACCGCGTTGTGCCAGAACCGCATGCAGGTGTATTCCGTTACACAGGAAACGCCGGATGTCCGCACGCTGTCGCTGATTAATCACGATGTGTATTCGTACCGTCCCGGCCAGTTTGCTCTGGTGAATATTGGCCAAAGTGGTGACGTACAGCGTGCCTATACACTGTCTTCCACACCGGGCAATAGCCGCTTTATTCAGCTGACGGTACGCCGCATCGGGGGCGGCGAAGGTTCGCCATGGCTGACGCAGCAGGTGAAAGCCGGTGATTATCTCTGGCTGAGCGATGCGCAGGGGGAATTCACCTGCGATACGCCACAGCCTTTGTTGTTGCTGGCGGCTGGCTGTGGCGTGACGCCGGTTATGTCGATCACGCGCGATATTCTGGCGCATCATCCGGCGCAAAGCGTGCAGGTGTTTTATAGCGTGCGCAGCCCGCAGGACATCATTTTTGCCGAAGAATGGCAGCAAATGGCCGCAGCGTATCCGCAGCTTAATCTGACTCTTCTTGTGGAACAGGATGCAAAACCCGGCCAAATCGCCGGTCGCCTGAGCCAGGATCTACTGCAAAGTCAGGTGCCGGATATCCGTGAACGTCGGGTAATGATTTGCGGCCCTGCGCCTTATATGCAACTGGCCGGAGAATGGGTGAAACAACTGGGCGCAACGGCAGAGAATATCGTCAAAGAGCAGTTTCAGGCACAGCAAACTGAAGTGTCTGCCGACCAGCAACTGACGCTGACCCGCCTGACACCGTTACAGAATTACCGCGTACCGGTTGGAACGACATTGCTGGCAGCCATGGAACAGCACAGTTTGCCGGTCACCGCAGCCTGCCGTGCAGGCGTATGCGGCAGTTGTAAAACCCGGATACTTTCCGGTGATTACCAGACCACCAGCCGCATGACACTGACCGACGAAGAGGTCGCTCAGGGTTATGTACTGGCCTGTAGCTGTCAGCTCCAGGGCGACGTCACCCTCGCCTGATCCCCCGCAGTAACTCACTGCCCGCTCATGACTTTTTACAGTCTGGGCGGGCAGATTTACAATTCTTCACCTCCCTCCTCCGCATATTTTTGTATGGTTTAAGGCTGAACATTCAAGGATGTAATCAGTGGACTATGCTTAATCCACTTATTTGAAAATTAGCCCTAAATCATTCGAGTTGGATCAAGGCGGCAACTGAGTGAATCGCCGGGAGCATACATAAGTATGTGACCGGGTTCGCGAAAGCAGCCAACGCAGAGGCAGCTCGAAGGATGACGGGCGCACCGGAGGGACTATGAAACAAAGCGTAGCAGCATACCTGGCGAAAACTCTCGAGGCAGCAGGCGTAAAAAGGATCTGGGGCGTCACCGGCGACTCCCTGAACGGGTTAAGCGACAGCCTGAACCGCATGGGCACCATCGAATGGCTGGGTACGCGCCATGAGGAAGTGGCCGCATTCGCCGCCGGAGCCGAAGCACAAATCACCGGCGAACTGGCGGTGTGCGCAGGTTCTTGTGGCCCGGGCAACCTGCATCTGATCAACGGCCTGTTCGATTGCCATCGCAATCACGTGCCGGTTGTCGCGATTGCCGCGCATATCCCGTCGAGTGAAATCGGCAGCGGTTACTTTCAGGAAACCCACCCAACCGAATTATTCCGC
Source organism: Rahnella sp. P4_A8 (assembly GCF_056402435.1). Taxonomy (NCBI): domain Bacteria; kingdom Pseudomonadati; phylum Pseudomonadota; class Gammaproteobacteria; order Enterobacterales; family Yersiniaceae; genus Rahnella; species Rahnella sp. P4_A8. The sequence goes on from NZ_JBFUHK010000032.1 coordinate 30,953, forward strand.
GAATGCAGCCATTACTGCGAACTGATCAGCAATCCCGAGCAACTGCCGCAGGTGCTGGCGATCGCCATGCGCAAAGCCATTCTCAACCGTGGCGTGTCGGTGATTGTGCTGCCGGGCGATGTGGCGCTCAAGCCTGCGCCGGAAGATGCTAAAGTCAGCTGGTATCCGCCTGTGCTGCCAAAAGTCACGCCACAGCCTACAGAACTGGAAAAGCTGGCGGAACTGCTGAACGGCGCGACCAACATTACGATGATGTGTGGCAGCGGCTGCGCGGGTGCGCACGATGAAGTGATCAGACTGGCTGAAACCCTGAAAGCGCCGGTGGTGCATGCACTTCGCGGCAAAGAACATATCGAATGGGATAACCCGTACAGCGTCGGTATGACCGGGCTGATCGGCTTCTCTTCCGGTTATCATGCCATGCTCAATGCCGACACGCTGATCCTGCTCGGCACGCAATTCCCGTATCGCGCGTTTTATCCGACCGATGCCAAAATCATTCAGATTGATATCAATCCGGGCAGCATCGGTGCACATTGCCATGTGGATATGGCGCTGGTCGGCGACATCAAATCCACCCTGACCGCCCTTCTGCCGCAGTTGCAGGTAAAAAATGAACGCAAGTTCCTCGACAAGGCGCTGAAGCATTACGAGGAAGCGCGCAAAGATCTCGACGGGCTGGCGACGCCGAACGACAAGCAACCGATCCACCCGCAATATCTGGCGCAGCAGATTAGCCGCTTTGCCGCTGCCGATGCGATTTTCACCTGCGACGTCGGCACGCCGACCGTCTGGGCGTGTCGTTATCTGCAAATGAACGGCCAGCGCCGTTTGCTCGGCTCGTTCAACCACGGCTCGATGGCCAACGCCATGCCGCAGGCGATTGGTGCGCAGGCCATTGACCGCTCACGTCAGGTTGTGGCGCTGTGCGGCGACGGCGGATTTGCCATGCTGATGGGGGATTTCCTGACGCTGGCGCAGCAAAAGCTGCCGGTGAAAATCATCATTTTCAATAACAGCGTACTGGGCTTTGTGGCAATGGAAATGAAATCCGGCGGTTATCTGACGGATGGCACCGAGCTGAAAAATCCGGATTTCGCCGCTATCGCTGAAGCTGCAGGCATCAAAGGCATTCGGGTTGAAAAAGCCTCCGATATCAACACCGCCTTGCAGGATGCGTTCGCCTACGAGGGGCCGGTGCTGATCGATGTGATCACCGCCACTGAAGAACTGGCGATGCCACCGCAGATAAAATTCGAACAGGCAAAAGGCTTCAGCCTGTACATGCTGCGCGCGGTGATCAGCGGCCGGGGCGACGAAGTGGTCGAACTGGCAAAAACCAACTGGCTGCGATAACCCCGACAGGGCTATAGTGCATGATTAAATAATCATACCTGCCCCCTTAAGGGGCATTCACCCAGAAGGAAGCCACGTTGATCGATTTACGCAGTGATACCGTAACCCGCCCCAGTGAAGCTATGCGTCAGGCCATGGCCCGCGCTGAAGTCGGCGATGATGTCTACGGCGATGACCCAACGGTAAATGCTTTACAGGACATGGCGGCAAAGTTGTGTGGCAAAGACGCGGCGCTGTTTTTACCAACCGGTACGCAGGCCAATCTGGTGGCGTTGCTGACGCACTGCCAGCGTGGCGAAGAATATATTGTTGGCCAGAAAGCTCACAATTATATGTATGAAGCAGGTGGAGCCGCGGTGCTCGGCAGTATCCAGCCTCAGCCGCTGGACATGGATGCTGACGGTTCTATCCCGCTGGATAAGATCGCGGCAGCCATCAAGCCCGATGATATCCATTTTGCCCGGACCCGTCTGCTGAGCCTGGAAAACACCCACAGTGGCAAAGTGCTTCCGCTGGATTATCTGCAAAAGGCGTTCGCCTTCACCCGCGAAAAAGGGCTGGCACTGCACATTGATGGCGCGCGTATCATGAATGCTGCAGTGGCACTGAACGTGGAATTACGTGAGATCACTCAGTATTGCGACACGCTGACCATCTGCCTGTCGAAAGGTCTGGGCGCACCGATTGGTTCCCTTCTGGTCGGCAGCAAAGAGTACATCCAGCGTGCTAACCGCTGGCGCAAAATGACCGGTGGCGGTATGCGCCAGTCCGGTATTCTGGCCGCAGCAGCAATTTACGCGCTGGAAAATAACGTTTCACGTCTGCAAGATGACCACGACAATGCACAGTGGCTGGCACAGGAACTGCGCAAAATCGGCGTAGAAATCGCTGAACCCGGTGCCCAAACCAATGTGCTGTACATTAAACAAAGCGCGGAACTGGCAGCCAAAATGGGGCCGTGGATGCAGGAGCGCGGTGTGATCATCAGTGCGGGGCCGGTCACACGCGTGCTGACGCATATCAATATCAGTCGTGAAGATCTGCAAAAAGTCGTGGCGCTGTGGCAGGAATTCCTGCATCAGCACGCCTGACAATCCGGTTGACGGCGATAGCCTGCGCGGGTATCGCCGTACTTTCTGCTTTATCTCCCTTACACTGACCGAGCAAATGGAAATGCCAATCACGACACACACTGGCCGGATCGTCGTTCTCGGTGCCAGCGGGTATATCGGACAACATCTGACGGCGCATCTGAGCCAGCAAGGTTTCAAGGTCACGGCCGCCGCACGCCGTATCGAATGGCTGCAACAGCAAAAATGGCCAAACGTCCGCTGCTGCTTCGCGGATGTCTATCAGAGTAAAACGCTGGCTGCCGCCTTTGAAGGCGCTGACGTGCTGGTGTATCTGGTTCACGCCATGGCAGAAGATGATGATTTACTGGAAAAAGAACGGCAGGCGGCGCAGCACACTCTGCTGGCACTGAAAGATTCCTCCATTAAGCACATTGTTTATCTCGGCTCAATGCAGCCGGAAGGCAATCATTCAGCGCATTTGCAGGCGAGAAAACTCACCGGCGATTTGCTGCGCATGAGTACCATTCCGGTGACGGAAATGCGCACCGGCATCGTGATTGGTGCCGGTTCTGCCGCGTTCGAAGTGATGCGTGACATGGTGTACAACCTGCCGGTGCTGACGCCGCCGCGCTGGGTTCGCTCAAAGTCGTCGCCCATTGCACTGGAAAATCTGCTTAATTATTTACAGGGGCTGGTGACACTGCCCGCCACTGAAAATCAGATTCTGGAGGCGGCGGGGCCGGAATACATCAGCTATCAGACGCTGTTTAAACGCTTTATCGCGATGAGCGGTAAACGCCGCTGGCTGCTCCCCGTTCCCCTGCCAACATCTTTTGTTTCGGTATATTTTCTCAGCCTGATCACCTCCGTGCCGACGTCACTGGCAAAAGCGCTGATCCAGGGGCTGAACCACGATTTACCGGCCGACAGTGAGAAACTGCAAAAGCTGATCCCGCAAACACTGATCCCCATTGATGAGGCGATCCGCAGTACGCTGGAAAAAGAACAGCAACAGATCATGGATTCACCGGACTGGGGATACGATCCTGACGCCCGTGCGCGCTGGCGTCCAGGCTACGGTTATTATCCGAAACAGGCGGGTTTCACGTTGGAAACGTCGGCGTCAAAAGCCGCATTATGGAAAGTCATCCAGCAGCTTGGGGGCGCTGAAGGATATTTCTATGCCAACGGTTTGTGGAAAACGCGGGCACGGATCGACGATTTACTCGGCGGAGGCGTGGAATACGGCCGTCCGGATCGTGATTTCCTGAAACCTGGCGATAAAATTGATGGCTGGAAAGTGATCGGCCTGAAACCTCAGCGCGAACTGGCGCTGTTATTCGGCATGAAAGCGCCGGGGCTCGGTCGTTTAACGTTCACGATTACCGACCACGGTGAAAGCCGCAGCCTGGATGTGCGCGCCTGGTGGCATCCGGCAGGGTTCAGCGGCCTGCTTTACTGGTTCAGTATGATGCCCGCTCATCAGTTTATTTTTCGTGGCATGGCAAAACGCATCGCCAGCCTTGCCCGGCAGAAAGACCGTTGCGGACGCTAAAGAGGGTCATTTAATCTGCTTTCAGACACAGCTTTCCCCCTTTCCCATTGCAACCCGCACAATTTCACGAAAGAATGGCACCCTTATTGCTCAGGGGTGCCAGAACCCCGACGCTGACAACAATTTTTCTCTATTTATGAAGGCATTGGCCTGTATATGAAGGTTTTGGTTACCGGTGCGAGCGGCGGTCTTGGAAGAAATGCCGTTGAGTTTCTGCGAAATAAAGGCATCAAAGTCAGGGCGACGGGACGGAATGCCGCCATGGGATCGCTTTTGCAGAAAATGGGCGCAGAATTTATTCACGCCGATCTCACCACGCTGGTGTCTGCTCAGGCCAAAGCCCTGCTGGCAGATATCGATACCGTCTGGCACTGCTCAGGGCTGATGTCGCCGTGGGGCAGTGAACAGGAATTCGAGCTGGCGAATGTGCGCGCCACACGGCGTCTGGGCGAGTGGTCCGCGGCATATGGTGTGGAAAACTTCGTGCATATTTCGTCACCGGCGATCTACTTCGATTTTCACCATCACCGTGATATTCAGGAAGACTTTCTCCCGCACCGTTTCGCCAACTCCTTTGCACGCAGCAAAGCCGCCGGTGAACAGGTGATCCACACGCTGGCATTGTCGAATCCACAAACGCATTTCACCATTTTGCGGCCGCAGGGCATTTTCGGCCCGCACGACAACGTAATGATGCCGCGTTTGCTGCAAATGCTGAAATATGGCGGAACACTGATGCTGCCACGCGGCGGAGAAGCGCTGGTGGACATGACCTACGTTGAGAATGCCGTGCATGCAATGTGGCTGGCGACGCAGTCGCAGGCAACAGAATCAGGTCGCGCGTTCAATATTACGAATCAGCAACCGCGTCCGCTGTGTACGCTGGTGAAACAACTGATGGAAAATCTGGATATCAAATACCGCATCCGTTCGGTGCCGTATCCGCTGCTGGATATGATGGCGCGGGGCATGGAGCGCATCAACAAAAGCTCGCAGAAAGAACCGGTGCTGACGCATTACAGCGTGGCAAAACTCAATTTCGATCTCACGCTCGACACACAACGTGCGCAGAAAGAACTCGGTTATGTGCCGGTGATTTCACTCGATCAGGGGATTATCCGCACCGCCGACTGGTTACGCGATCACGGTAAACTTCAGGGGCTGCACGGCATCGGTCCGAAACGCGACTGACCGTACAGGTCAGTCGCTGGTTTCAGTCGTTCTTCTCCGGAAACTGCTGTAACAGCGCCCGGACGATCGCTTCGGTTTCAGCATCCGCATGGCCGCGATAATCACTCTGGCGGAAATGCATCTGGAATGCAGCAATCACCCGACGCTGCTGACGCGGCGTCATATTATCCTCCACTGAATATCCGTACGCTTTCAGCAACACCAGCAACTGCGCCTGATCGACAGGCTGTTGCGGATTACGTCCTGCCAGATACTGATTCACCCGCGCCGCATCCGGCCACGCGCCAATCCCACGTTCGGCCATTTCCTGCCAGGGGAACAGCGGACCGGGGTCATCTTTGCGCTGCGGCGCGATATCGCTGTGCGCCACCACATTGCGCGGTTCTATCTGATAACGCGCGACAATCTCCTGGCTCAGATTAGCCAGTAAATCTATTTGCGCAGGCGGGAACGGATAGAATTTTTTGCCGAGCAAATAGTTGCTGTAGCCTTTGTTCTCCAGTTCGATGCCCACCGACGTATCGTTAAGATTGGTACGCCCGCGCCAGCTGCTGGCACCGGCATGCCAGGCGCGCATATTTTCAGGCACCAGTTGCCACGCCACCGGTTTACCCGCTTCAAGTGGCGGTTGCGCCGGGATCAGATAATGTGCGCTGACGTGCTCATCTGTAAGCGTATTTAATGCGTTGTTGAAATCTTCAGCGGTGTAATGGATCACCAGAAAACGGATCCGCTGATCTGCGCCCTGCGCCTGTCGCGCCGTTTCCAGCCGGAATGGCGCATCCGCGCCCTGCTGGCTGGCGTGCTGACAACCGGCCAGCATGAGTAATGCGACAGTGAACAGACCCCGTTTCACACGCTGACAGATCATTTGCGATGCACAATCACTGCGGTGCCGGACACACTGACCATCAGCATGCTGCTGTCTTTGCCCACGGTTTCATAATCGATATCAATACCGACAACCGCGTTCGCACCGCGCTCTTTCGCCTGTTCTTCCAGTTCACGGAAAGCAATTTCACGCGCCTTGCGCAGCTCTTTTTCATAAGCGCCGGAACGCCCACCGACGATATCGCGCACACCAGCAAAGAAATCACGAAAAATATTTGCCCCTAAAATCGCTTCGCCCGTCACTACGCCGCAATATTCAGCGATGGTGAAACCTTCGAGGGTCGGAGTGGTTGAAATTTGCATGCGTATTCCTTATCAGTTGTCGTCCAAATCCTGGCAATAATGCCATTAATAGCATAAACCCTGCGTGAGAGATCAAGGTATTACCTTTGACTGATTTCTCTTCGTCATGCATTAAGCCAAATCGGTTTTATACTGTATGGTAAAGAACGTCATGGTGAAAATGTTCAATCTTTCAGTAAGGAATACAATGAAAAAGAAAACCCTTGTCGCCGCCATCCCGCTGGTACTGATGTTAAGTGCCTGCACCACGGTAGAACCTGCATATAAGGACATTGGCAGCCGCACCGCACCCTGTGTCGATGGCGGCCCTGACAGCGTTGCTCAGCAATTCTATGATTTTCGCATTAAACAAGGCGGCAGCGGATTACCCAATTCCAGCCAACTGGCCGCATACCGACCTTATCTGAGCACCGCATTGTATGATGCGCTGCTGAAAGCGCAGTCACATCCGAAAGTCGATATCGCCGCCTCACCGAACGAGAAAACGGGTGCTGGTTCAGGCGATGGTGACATTTTCTCCAGCCTGTTTGATGGACCGACGTCTGCCTCCGTAGACAGCGCCTCCACCATACCGAACACCGACGCCCGTAACATTCCCCTGCGTGTCACCTTCACACATGAGAAAGACAAAGGCGCATCGACAAGCTGGAAAGATGAAGTGCTGATGGTGCGTGAAGGCCAATGCTGGACGGTTGATGATGTGCGTTATATGGCAAACCTCGATTTCGCTTCAAGTGGCACACTGCGCCAGGTTTTAGAACACCAGTAAGCCATTCCTTTCTCTAAAATAGCGGTTGCATAATGTGGGTCAGTGATGAATATCGTCATTGACCAACATCCCCGTCACAGCGGTTTAACAATATGATGTGCTACACTTTGGCATTCCTGCGGTAACACATAATTTTTAAGCCGCGATCGTTGCATAACTATGCTGCGGAAGTTACCATCTGCGGCATCAATGGCTATTCACTATTTGCGCATGAGTATTCAACTTAATAGCATCAACTGCTTCTACGGCGTGCATCAGGCGCTTTTTGACATTCAGCTCGACTGCCCTGCCGGTGAAACTCTGGTTTTACTCGGCCCAAGTGGTGCAGGCAAAAGCTCCCTGTTACGTGTTCTGAACCTGCTGGAAATGCCGCGTTCAGGCACTTTGCAGATCGCCGGTAATACCTTCGATTTCACCCGCAAACCGGATGAAAAAGCCGTTCGCGAATTGCGTCAGAACGTCGGCATGGTTTTCCAGCAATACAATCTGTGGCCGCACCGCACGGTGCTCGACAACTTACTGGAAGCGCCTATGCGAGTGCTGGGGCTGACCAAAGACGTTGCGCTCGCGCGTGCCCAGAAATTGCTGACCCGTCTGCGTCTGACCGATTACGCCGATCGTTTTCCGTTGCATCTTTCCGGTGGCCAGCAACAGCGTGTGGCGATTGCCCGTGCGCTGATGATGGAGCCTCAGGTTCTGCTGTTTGATGAACCTACCGCCGCGCTTGACCCGGAAATCACCGCCCAGATCGTCAGCATTATTCGCGAACTGGCCGGCACCGGCATTACTCAGGTTATCGTGACCCACGAAGTTGAAGTTGCGCGTAAGACCGCCAGCCGCGTGGTGTACATGGAAAATGGCCGCATTGTCGAGCAAGGCGATGCCTCCGTTTTCGCACAGCCGCAAACCAAAGAGTTTGCCAGCTACCTTTCCCACTAAACTGTATTTCTATCAATACATTGATTGATGTTTCTACGGAGTTTGCGATGAAAAAATTAGTAATTGCCGCGGTTCTGGCTACCGTCAGTTTGTCTGCCAGCGCTGCTGATACCATCCGTTTCGCGATGGAAGCGTCTTATCCTCCGTTTGAGTTTGTAGACTCCAGCAATCAGATCCAGGGCTTTGACGTCGATCTGGCGAACGCCATGTGTAAAGAGATGCAGGCAACCTGTACGTTCACCAATCAGGCGTTCGACAGCCTGATCCCGAGCCTGAAATTCCGCCGTTTTGACGCGGTGATTTCCGGTATGGACATCACGCCTGAACGTCAGAAACAAGTGGCATTCACCAACCCGTACTACGATAACTCTGCTATTTTCATCGCCCATTCTGGTCAGTTCACTGACGTTGCTGCGCTCAAAGGCAAACGTGTCGGTATGCAAAACGGCACGACTCATCAGAAATACCTGATGGATAAGCACCCTGAAATCACCGCCGTACCTTACGACAGCTATCAGAATGCCGTACTGGACCTGAAAAACGGTCGTCTGGATGCCGTATTCGGTGACACCGCCGTGGTGAATGAATGGCTGAAACAGAACAAAAATCTGGCCGCTGTGGGTGACAAAATCACTGACCCGACTTACTTCGGTACCGGCCTGGGTGTTGCGGTTCGTCAGAACAATACCGAATTGCTGACTAAACTGAATGATGCTCTGGCAAAAGTGAAAGCAGACGGCACTTACAAAACACTGTATTCAAAATGGTTCCAGCAATAAGTTTGCCTATCAATGACTGAATTCCAACCTTTAGCAAGCGCCGCCGGGATGACCGTCGGCCTTGCCGTTTGTGCGCTGATCCTCGGCCTGGTGCTGGCGATGATTTTCGCAGTCTGGGAATCCGCGCCGTGGAAGCCGCTTAGCTGGCTGGGCACCGCGTGGGTTACCGTGCTGCGCGGTCTGCCGGAAATCCTGGTGGTACTGTTCATCTATTTTGGTTCCTCACAACTGCTGATGGTGCTGGCCGATGGCTTCAGCATCAACCTTGGCCTGTTCGCCATACCGATCAAGTTGCCGATTGAGAACTTCGAAGTCAGCCCGTTTGTGTGTGGTGTGATCGCCCTTTCCCTGCTGTATTCGGCTTATGCATCGCAGACATTGCGCGGCGCACTGAAAGCCGTGCCACAAGGACAATGGGAGTCCGGTCAGGTGTTGGGCATGAAAAAGTCGGCGATTTTCTTCCGCCTGATCATGCCGCAGATGTGGCGTCATGCGTTGCCGGGACTGAGTAATCAGTGGCTGGTGCTGCTGAAAGATACCGCACTGGTATCCCTTATCAGCGTGAACGACCTGATGCTGCAAACCAAAAGCATTGCGACCCGTACGCAGGAGCCATTTACCTGGTATGTGATTGCGGCGTGTATCTATCTGCTTGTTACCCTGTTCAGCCAGTTCGTGATTAAACGTATCGAATTGCGTACCACACGCTTTGAACGGAGTGCATCCTGATGTGGGAATATTTACCTGAAGTCCTGAAAGGATTGCACACCAGCCTGACGCTGACCGTGGCGGCACTGATTGTTGCACTGTTGCTGGCGATGATTTTCACCGTCATTCTGACGCTGAAAGTGCCGGTTGCCAGCCAGATCGTTAAAGGTTACATCACGCTGTTTACCGGCACACCGTTGCTGGTGCAAATCTTCCTGATTTACTACGGACCGGGCCAGTTTCCGTCGATCCGCGAAATTCCGTGGTTATGGGAAGTCCTGTCGCAGCCGTGGCTTTGCGCGATGTTTGCATTGGCGCTGAACAGCGCGGCATATACCACACAGTTGTTTACCGGTGCGGTACGCGCTATTCCGTCCGGCCAGTGGCAGTCGTGCGAAGCACTTGGCATGTCGAAGCCGCAAACCTTGCGCATTCTGTTGCCGTACGCCTTTAAACGCGCGCTGTCATCGTATTCCAACGAAGTGGTGCTGGTGTTTAAAAGTACCTCGCTGGCCTACACCATTACGCTGATGGATGTGATGGGTCACAGCCAGCTGATGTACGGTCGTACGTATGACGTGATGGTATTCGGTGCGGCCGGTGTGGTTTATCTGTGCGTGAACGGGTTGCTGACCCTGATGATGCGCCTGATTGAGCGTCGTGCACTGGCATTTGAACGCCGTAACTGATAGCCAGAGAAGAATCTGAAGGGACGAGAAATCGTCCCTTTTTTTGTGCCGGAAAAAACATCCCCTTGTTTCAATTTATAATTTTTTAATCAAATTTATTGCATATAAATTCATTTAGTGGCACTTTATTCTCAGGTTTCACTTCCTGCCAGTTACCCGATTAAATTAATAAAATCAGTAAACTGCACCATGAAGGGAATGTCATTTTTTGAACAGGAATGTATTGCATGAAAAAGCTGATCCTCGCCGCCCTCTTGTCTGCCACGGTTTTCACTGCCACCGCTGCGGACACCATTCGTTTCGGTACTTCCGCCACGTATCCGCCGTTTGAATCTATCGGCGCTGACAACCAGATTATTGGTTTTGATATCGATCTGGCGAACGCGCTGTGTAAGCAAATGCAGGAAACCTGTACCTTCACCAATCAGCCGTTTGATGGTCTGATCCCGGCACTGAAATTCCGTCGTTTCGATGTGATTATTTCCGGTATGGATATCACGGAAGAGCGCAGTAAACAGGTGACGTTCACCCAGCCTTACTACGCTAACACGGCGATGATTATCGGGCCGAAAGGCAAGTTTGCTTCTATTGCGGATCTGAAAGGTAAGCGTGTTGGCCTGGAAAATGGCACCACGCACCAGAAATACCTGATGGAAAAGCATCCTGAAATCACTACCGTCGGTTACGACAGCTATCAGAATGCGATTCTGGATCTGAAAAGTGGTCGTCTGGACGGGCTGTTAGGCGACACCGCCGTGCTGAACGGCTGGCTGAAATCCAACCCGAATCTGGGTGAAGTCGGCGAGCTGATTAAAGATCCGCAATACTTTGGTACCGGCGTCGGCATGGCGGTGCGTCCTGATAATAAGGAACTGCTGGCGAAGCTGAACACAGCGCTGGAAGGGATCAAAGCTAACGGCGAATTTAAAAAGATCAATGACAAGTGGTTCCCGGCTCACTGATTCCCCGTCATCCTTTTTTAACAGCCGTCTGGAAAGGCGGCTGTTCTGCGTAACATCTCCCAAATATGCAACGAAGCAGAACTTATTACATCGAAAAAGTGACATTCATCACACTACATTCATGGAATGACTTTTACACTGTTCAACCGTAATCACTGCGAGATCGAATGTTTATGCACGCACGTTTTCACACCGCCTTTGCGGCACTCCCTGAAAATTTATCCTCCGCGCTTGAGCCGTTTTTGCGTCATGATGACTTCCCGGCAATGCTCACTGCGGCTGATGTTGCGCAGATAAAACAGGCGACCGGACTGGACGATGACGCGCTGGCATTTGCCCTGCTGCCTCTGGCCGCAGCCTGTTCCGTTACGCCTATCTCTCATTTCAATGTCGGTGCGGTTGCACGCGGAATTTCAGGCAATTTGTATTTCGGTGCCAACATGGAATTCGCCGGTGCGCCGATGCAACAAACGGTTCACGCTGAGCAATCCGCAGTCACGCACGCCTGGCTGCGTGGTGAAACCCGTCTGGCCTCCATCACCGTGAATTACACCCCTTGCGGGCATTGTCGTCAGTTTATGAATGAGCTGACCAGCGGCACAGCGCTGGATATCCATCTGCCCGATCGTGATGTAGCAACACTTGGCGATTATCTGCCGCACTCCTTCGGCCCGAAGGATCTGGACATCACCACTCTGCTGATGGACCAAGTGAATCACGGTTACACACTGGAAAGCACCGACTCCCTGGCACTCATGGCACTGGATGCCTGCAATCAAAGTCATGCGCCTTACAGTAAGTCGCACAGTGGTGTGGCGCTGGAAACCCATAACGGCAAACAGTTCGGTGGCCGTTACGCCGAAAACGCCGCATTCAATCCGAGCCTGCCTCCTTTGCAGGCCGCGTTAATCCTGCTGAATATGTCAGGTGAAGATTGCCTGAAAGTTCGCCGTGCAGTACTGGTCGAGCAAAAAGATGCGTTGATCACGCAAAACGATGCCACGCGTGCCACGTTAAAAGCACTGGGCTGCAAAGATATCACCACGCTGACCTGCTGATAGTGTGAGCCGGTTAACACTAAAGACTCTGTTTCCGGAGTCTTTAGTTACATAACATTGTCATTACATTTGTCATTTGAAATCCTTATTTCCTCTCTGTTACCCTCACCGCTCCGAAATATAAAAAACAACATTCTGAAAACCGGAAGAGTAAAACGATGGAACTTGAATACGAAAGTAAACGCCCCCTGTACATTCCCCACGCTGGCCCGATCCTGTTAGAGTTTCCGTTACTGAATAAAGGCAGCGCTTTTACTGAAGAAGAGCGCAGCAACTTTAACCTTCACGGTTTACTGCCGGAAGCGGTGGAAACCATCGAAGAACAGGCTGACCGTGCCTACCGCCAGTTTCAGAATTTCAAAACCGACATCGATAAACACATCTATTTGAGAAACATTCAGGACACCAATGAGACGCTGTTCTACCGTCTGCTGGACAACCATCTCAGCGAAATGATGCCGGTGATTTATACCCCGACCGTCGGCGAGGCCTGCGAACACTTTTCAGATATCTACCGCCGCGCCCGTGGCCTGTTCATCTCTTATCCCAACCGCGCCCACATCGATGACATGCTGCAAAACGCCACCAAACAACACGTAAAAGTGGTGGTGGTGACTGACGGCGAACGCATTCTCGGTCTGGGCGACCAGGGCATCGGCGGCATGGGCATTCCGATCGGTAAGCTTTCCCTGTATACCGCCTGTGGCGGCATCAGCCCGGCGTATACCTTGCCGGTGGTTCTGGACGCCGGTACCAACAATCCGCAGTTACTCAACGACCCGCTGTACATGGGCTGGCGTCATCCGCGCATTACGGGTGAAGAATATGAAGCGTTTGTTGATCAGTTCATTCAGGCCGTAAAAATCCGCTGGCCAAACGTGCTGCTGCAGTTTGAAGATTTCGCACAGAAGAATGCCATGCCGATCCTCGAACGCTACCGTGATGAACTGTGCTGCTTTAACGACGATATTCAGGGCACAGCGTCCGTGGCGCTGGGTAGCCTGATTGCCGCCAGTAAAGCCGCCGGGGGCAAACTGAGCGATCAGACAGTCGCCTTCCTCGGTGCGGGTTCTGCCGGTTGTGGTATCGCAGAACAAATCGTTGCGCAGATGAAATCTGAAGGTCTGAGCGAAGAAGAAGCCCGCGCCAAAGTCTTTATGGTCGACCGCTTTGGTTTGCTCACCGATAAACTGCCTAACCTGCTGGATTTCCAGAGCAAACTGGTGCAGAAAAGCAGCGCACTGGCCAGCTGGGGCATGGAAAGCGACAGCGTTTCCCTGCTGGATGTGGTGCGTAACGCCAGGCCAACCGTGCTGATCGGCGTTTCCGGCCAGCCGGGGCTGTTCACCGAAGAAATCATCCGCGAAATGCACAAACACTGCGCACGTCCGGTGGTGATGCCCCTGAGCAATCCGACGTCCCGCGTGGAAGCCACACCTGCCGATATCCTGAACTGGACCGACGGCGCCGCGCTGGTCGCCACCGGCAGCCCGTTTGCACCGGTGAGCCACAAAGGCAAGCTCTACCCTATCGCACAGTGCAACAACTCCTTCATCTTCCCGGGGATCGGGCTGGGTGTGATTGCCTCGGGCGCCACCCGCGTTACCGACGGTATGCTGATGGCCGCCAGCAGAACACTGGCAGAGTGTTCGCCGCTGGCCACAGAAGGCACAGGCTCGCTGCTGCCGGACGTTGACGATATTCAGGGCGTGTCTAAATGCATCGCGATGGCCGTCGGTAAGGCCGCGCAGTTGCAGGGCGTGGCGATGGTAACGTCAGAAGATTCTCTGTCGAAAGCCATTGAGCATAACTTCTGGGCACCGCAGTACCGAAGTTATAAGCGCACGTCTTTCTGATCCGACGGTAGTAAAAGAAGTCCGGCTATGATCCAGACCAATGCCTTATGCATTGGTCTTTTTTTTCGTCCAAATTGCAGCACGTCGCGCAGATTAAGAAGTAATTCACTGAAAAGTGCTGAAAAAAGCTGCGAAGCCTGTGGATGCAGAGTCCAACGTATTGCGAACCCCGAACAGGTAAAGTAGCCTTGGATCCGATTTCCATCCGGTCATAACAGGGATACCTATGATTAAGCGACTTATAGCTGGCGTTTTCGGCATCATTATTCTGATGCTGGCTGTCGCTATTGGGCTTGATCAGTGGATAAGCTTACGTACCCAGCCCTACATTTATGACGAAGTACAAACCCTGCCGCACCGTCAGGTCGGCGTGGTGCTCGGAACGGCGAAGTATTACCGCACCGGCGTCATTAATCAGTATTACCTGTACCGGATTCAGGGCGCGATTAATGCCTACAACAGCGGCAAGGTAAAATATCTGCTGCTGAGCGGTGACAATGCACAGCAAAGTTATAACGAGCCGAGCACCATGCGCCGCGATCTGATTGCCGCCGGTATTCCCGCCAGCGATATCGTGCTCGACTACGCCGGATTCCGTACGCTCGACTCCATCGTGCGTACCCGTAAAGTCTTCGACACTAACGATTTCATCATTATCACCCAGCGTTTCCACTGCGAGCGGGCGCTGTTTATCGCGCTGCACATGGGCATTCAGGCACAATGTTTCGCCGTACCATCGCCAAAAAATATGCTCAGCGTGCGCAGCCGCGAGATCTTCGCCCGCCTCGGCGCGCTGACGGATTTGTATCTGCTTAAACGCGAACCCCGCTTCCTTGGCCCGCTAATCCCTATTCCTGCGGTACACACCATTCCGGACGATGCCCAGGGCTACCCGGCGGTAACACCGGAACAACTGCTGGCATTACAACAGCAACTTGAAGCCGAGAAGAAAGCCGCTATCGCCAAAGCCGCGGCAGATAAGGCAGCAGCGGATAAAGCTGCTGCGGAAAAAGCGGCCGCAGACGAAGCAGCCAGAGTCAAAGCGGAGCAGGAAGCCAATGACGCGGCACAGGCTGAAACCGAGGATGCCGCACCGGCACCGCAACCTGAACCACCGAAACCGGTGGGCAGAAATCCTTTCCAGCAGTAAGAACCGGACTGCGCCTCCCCTTCGAAAGGGTTTGGCCTTTAGCGCCTCACCCTGCGAAAGGGGAGGGAGCAGTCCGGTTCCGAATTTACGACAGCAAAAAGGCCGCGTATGCGGCCTTTTGTTTTTACTGCCCGATAACTTATTTCTTCTTGGCGTATTTCAAAGAGTCCAGCGCCACCGCGAAGATGATGATGCTGCCCTTGATAATGTACTGCCAGTAAGGGTTCACGCCGATGTAGGTCAGGCCGTAGTTGATGACGGTGAAAATCAGCACCCYTGTCACCACCCCTGCCACAGAACCCACACCACCGGCGAATGACACGCCGCCGACCACACAGGCTGCGATGGCATCGAGTTCATACATAAAGCCGAGGTTGTTGGTCGCACTGCCGATACGCCCAGCTTCCAGTAAACCGCCGAACGCGTAGAACACACCAGACAATGCATAAATCATAATCAGGTTTAACGGGACGTTAACGCCGGAAACTTTCGCAGCTTCAGGGTTACCACCGATAGCAAAGATGTTTTTACCGAAGCGGGTTTTGTTCCACAACACCCAGACAAAGGCGATCGCAATCAGCGCGTAGAACGTAATGTAGGAAAGCTTCAGACCACCTAAATGGATAAAGCCTTGTGCAAACTGGGAGAAGCCCGGGTCAAAGCCTGCGACCGGTGAAGAACCAACATAATCGTAATACAGGGAGTTAATCCCGTAGACGATAATCATCGTGCCCAGCGTGGTAATAAACGGCGTTACGTTCAGGTAAGCGATAATAATACCGTTCAGCAAACCAATTAATGCACCAACAATACACACGGTCAGAATAACCAGCGGAATGGGCACCACTTCCAGATTCGGGAATACTTTGTTGACGTTGTCCATCGCCTGCAACATGGTGGCCGCAACAACCGCTGCTAACCCGACCTGACGCCCGGCTGACAGGTCAGTACCCTGGGTGACGATAAGCCCTGCCACGCCCAGTGCGATAATAACGCGCACAGATGACTGAGTCAGAATGTTACTTAAGTTGACGAGACTGAGGAAGCTCGGATCCTGGATGATAATAATGGCCAGTAAGACCAGCAGGACCACATAAATCCCGCCCTCTTTTAAATAAGTGAGCACACTTTTCTTATTTAATGCTTTCATAATAAGAACCCTTAAAAATTAGAGATGCAAGGAAGCCAGGCGTAATATTTCGTTCTGCGAGGTATTTTTAGTTTCAACAATACCTGCAACCTGTCCATTACTCATAACCAATATTCTGTCAGTAATACCCAGCAACTCCGGCATTTCAGAGGAGATAATAATGATCCCCTTCTCTTTTTTCGCCAACTCGGTGATTAACTGGTAAATTTCAAACTTAGCGCCAACATCAATGCCGCGCGTCGGTTCGTCCAGCATTAATATCTCAGGGTTGGTTAATAACCAGCGCCCGATAATAACTTTTTGCTGATTACCGCCTGACAATGAACCAATGCTGGTTTTATGTCCCGGCGTTTTCACCCGCATGGAATCGATAACCCATTGGGTATCGCTTTTCATCCGGGCAGTGTCGAGTAAACCGGCTTTATTTTTATATTGACGAATATTAGAAATCAGCGAGTTAAAGCCGATGTCCAGATATGCATAAATACCGGTGGAACGACGTTCTTCCGTCACCAGTGCAAAACCATGGTTAATGGCTTCATTGGCACTGTGATTA